>NZ_QTZO01000019.1 GCF_004025585.1 Pseudodesulfovibrio sp. S3 | reverse complement strand
CCCATGGACCATCCCCGCCCGGTGACCCGTATCGGTCTCATCCAGACGGTCCTGGATTCCGTGGGCGCCGCCGACCGGGTCGCTCTGGACGTTGTGGCACCCGGTCACGATTTGCTTCCACTCAAAGAGTTGGGCCGCATCACCGCATCCGTGGTCCGCAACGAGCCGGGGCGGGCCATGGGATACGCGCCCATTCCCGGTGACCCGCAACTCATCCGCCAGATCGCCTTCCGATCCATGGAACACGGCCTGCCCGTAGCCCCGGATGACCCCCTGATCACAGCCGGATGCATGGAAGCGCTCTACCTCTCCCTGCGGTCGGTCTGCCGCAGCGGTGACACCGTGCTCATCCAGTCGCCCACCTACTACTGTTTTCTCCAACTGTTGGAGACACTCGGCCTGCGCGCCATCGAAGTCCCGTCGGACCCCAAGCTCGGGGTCTCGCCCAAGGATCTGTTTCACGCCCTGCGGACCTTTGACGTATCCGCCTGTGTCCTCGCTCCCAACTTCAACAACCCGGATTCCAGCCTGACCCCGGACGAGGCCAAACGGGAAATCGTGTCCATGCTGGCCGAACGGTCCATCCCGCTGGTGGAGGACGACGTATCCTCAGACCTGCATTTCGGCCCCAGGCGGCCCGGTACCTACAAGCAGTTCGATCAAAAGGGCCTGGTCCTGCTCTGCTCTTCCTTTTCCAAAACCATTGCTCCCGGCTATCGCGTAGGCTGGATACTGCCGGGACGATTCCGGCAAAAGGCCCTTGAAATCAAGGCCACCACCAACGTCTCCACCTCGGCACCGGCCCAGATGGCCATTGCCGAATACCTGCGCCAGGGCCACATGGAACGGCACCTGAAGAAACTCCGGGCCGCCCTGGAACGGCAGATGGACACCATGCAACTTCACCTGGGCCGACATTTCCCGGAAGGGACAAAGGTCACTCACCCCGTGGGCGGAGGCGTTCTCTGGCTGGAACTGCCAAAGGCCGTGGATTCCGTGGAGCTTTTCTTCCAGGCCAGGGCTGAAAGGATCGGCATTGCGCCGGGTGCCATTTTTTCCACCCAGGATAAATTCACCAACTATATCCGCATAAGCTGCGGTTTCCCCTGGACCCGTGATGTGGAGCAGGGCGTCACCATACTCGGAGAACTGGCCGGAAGGATGTGTCGAAGCTGATCTCCCCGTTCGACAAATCCGACTTTACCTTGACCAGAGCCAGGAGTATCGTCCCGCTCCGGAGTGACCAATATGCACGAACTCGATCCCAAACAAAAAACATACGGTTTCATCGCCGCCCTGGGCGCTTTCCTGCTGTGGGGGCTGTTGCCCATTTACTGGAAATCGCTCATCACCGTTGATCCGTTCGAAATCCTCTGCCACCGCATAGTCTGGTCACTGGTCTTCATCAGCCTGGTCCTGACCGTAATGAAGGGCTGGAGCACCGTCTTCGCCCCGCTCAAGTCGCCGAAGGATCTGACCATCCTGACCCTGAGCAGCCTGATGATCGGCGGCAACTGGCTCCTGTACATCTGGGCCGTAAACACCAACCATGTCCTTGAGACGAGCCTGGGCTATTACATCAACCCGCTGGTCAACGTCCTGCTCGGCTTCATTTTCTTCCGCGAACGGCTCAAGCCACTGCAATTGATCGCCATCGGCCTGGCCGCATTGGGGGTTGCCAACTCGATAATCAGCCACGGCGAGCTGCCGTGGATATCCCTGACCCTGGCCGTTTCCTTTGCCTTTTACGGATTGCTCAGAAAGATCGCGTCCGTGGAATCCCTGCCCGGCCTGTTCCTGGAAACCCTGGTCCTCGGCCCCTTTGCCCTGGCCTATATCGTCAAGCTCCAGATGGACGGCGCTTCCGCCCTGTTTACCCAAAGCCCTTCCATCGACCTGCTCCTGATCGGGGCGGGAGCCGTCACGGCCACCCCCCTTATCGGCTTCGCCTTCGGCGCCCGCCGGTTGCAGCTGACCTCCCTGGGACTGCTCCAATATCTCGCCCCGACCATCGCCTTCATGCTCGGCATCATCGTCTACAAGGAGCCGTTCACCACCAGCCACCTGGTCACCTTTGCACTGATCTGGTCCGGTTTGGCCGTATATACTTTTGAATCCATCCGAAGCATCCGAAAGCAAAGACGGATCGCAGCCTGTAAAAACCCGGTCTGACCAAAGACCGCCTGGCCCATGAATCCGCACAGGAGCGTCACATGAATGGACCCGACGACAGACTTCTTCCCAAGATCGAACTGGAACCACTCGACATGATGGCCCCAGCGTATCCGCCCGACCCGTCCCAGGAAGACACGCCCTGTTGAGGCCCCAGGCCGGACCCCCGTGCAGGGGTCTTCGAAAAACCGGGGTACACCCTTGAACCTTACGTGGACGGGTTCATTGACACACCTGCGGGCCTTGTTCCCCGCGTGCGCACCAGACCACTCGCCAGCGACAGGGCAGGCACTGTCCTGGCCAGGTTGGGCCTCACCCGGCACAACTACAAGGTCGTGCCCGGACTCTACTGTGTAGGAAATCCGACCCAGGACTCGCCGGTTCTGGTCACGGCCAACTACAAGCTGACCTTTGACGCGGTCCGCACCGAACTTTCCGCCGTCGACGCATGGCTGCTGGTGGTCGACACACGCGGCATCAATGTCTGGTGTGCGGCGGGCAAGAACCTGTTCGCCACCCACGAAATCATCCTGAGCGTCACCGCTGCCCGGCTGCATGAGGTAGTCACCCACCGCACACTCATCCTGCCCCAACTCGGTGCCACGGGCGTGGCCGCCCGCAAGGTGAAAAAAGGATGCGGATTCAACGTAATCTGGGGTCCGATCCGCGCCGGGGACATTCCCGCTTTCCTCAGGGCTGGCAACAACGCCGACAACGACATGCGCACGGTCACATTCTCCCTCAGGGAACGGACCGAACTCATCCCGGTGGAGATCATTCTGCTTGGCAAGCCCCTGGCCTGGACCCTGCTGGCGGTCTTTGTCCTGTCCGGCATCGGACCGGACGTCTTCTCGCTTGCAGGGGCCTGGCACCGCGGTCTGGCAGCAGCAACCGGAACGGCTTTCGGCATCCTGGCCGGAAGCGCGATGGTGCCGCTTCTGCTGAACCGGCTGCCCTGGCGTCAATTCTGGCCAAAGGGCATGCTCACCGGCGTGTTCGCCGGAACATGCGCAGCCCTGCTCTTTTCCGGCTCACTGGACGGGCTGGAGTCAACCGCACTCATTCTCTGGACCACGGCCATATCCTCGTACATGGCCATGAATTTCACCGGTTCGACACCGTATACCTCACCTTCGGGCGTGGAAGCGGAAATGCGCCGGGGTATCCCGGTCCAGGCCGTAACCGCAATCATCGGCAGTCTCTGCTGGTTGATTGCCCCTTTTGCAGGATGAGGAGAAAATCATGAAAGAATTCAGATATATTGACGACATCTCCACCTTAAAAATTGATACCGGGAAATGCATCGGCTGCGGGCTGTGCGTCACGGTCTGTCCGCATCGCGTACTGACAACACAGGACAAGAAAGCGGACGTCGTCGACTTCAACGCCTGCATGGAGTGCGGAGCCTGCGCCCAAAACTGTCCGACAGCGGCCATCACCGTCACACCCGGCGTGGGCTGCGCTTCCTACATCATCTCCCTCTGGCTCCACAAGCTCACAGAAAAGAAAGTCAGTACAGGATGTTGCTAACCTAGCCCCGTACCTGCCTCAAGGACCCGGCTTGCAGCCAGGAGGACACGTCGGCGCTTGGAATAACCTTGGCATAGGCCATGCCAAGGGCGGCGAGAAAAGACCCGTGAACCTGGGCCGCCGAAAGAACCTGACCGTGGAACTCCAGGGCACGGGTGGCCGTGGCATCCGAAAGAACGGCACAGGCAAAACCATAGTCCGTTGCGGCTCGCACTCCGGCGTCCACACACATGTGCGTCATCATTCCCGCCACCACCAACCGGGTGATCCCGGCGGCCTCAAGCCTGGCAAGCAGGTCGGTTTCACGAAAACTGTTGGGATAATGTTTTGTTATGACAACTTCTCCTGCCAGTGGAAACACAATGGAATGGATATCCGCCCCATCCGTTCCGGGCAGGAAAAACGTTGCTCCTTTCTGCAGGGACTCGTGCCGGACATGAAACACGGGAAGGCCGCGATCCCGGAACTGGGTCAGGACAACCGCCGCCTTTTCCGCCGCCTCCACGCTTCCCTCCAATTCCATGCGGCCGCCAGGGAAATAATCATTCTGTATATCGATCAAAAGCAATGCTGAACTCATTGGAAACCTCCGGTCTTTTTTGTATTCGTACCGCCATGCCTTCACCAGGGTCCAATAACTTTGCCGGATACCCCATTCCGTATTTCCGATACCGGCTTATGGACCTTGCCCGGTCAGCCATGATTGACTATGAATACATATGCCGAACACGGCATCTCCATCCTTGAAAAAAACCAAACCGAGAAAGCCATGAACGAAATGCCCGCCCATGATTCACTCTGCATCGTCTGGAGTTCCTCCGACCCGGAAGTGGCCGACAACCTGGCCTTCATGTACGCGCACAACTCCCTGAAAAAACAGTGGTGGAAGCAGGTCCGGCTCATCATATGGGGACCGTCCGCCAAGCTCGCCTCGGAGAATACGCATATCCAGAACCGGCTGCGGGAAATGATGGCCGACGGCGTGGAGGTCTGGACCTGCCGCTCCTGTGCCGAAAACTACGGGGTGGCCGATACACTCGAGGCCTTGGGTACTGAAGTTGTCTATGTGGGTGACCCCTTCACCAAGATGCTCAAGACCGGCTGGCAACAATTGACCTTTTAGAAGACTCCGAGAAATATTTCGCATATATATTCTCTCTCACAGAGCACGATTGAAAGAGAAGCAGGAAGGAGAGCCGCGCATGCAAGGGGCTGCAACTGGCGACGAGACCGCCGATAAACCATCTGAAGACCCGGTCACCATCCTCATCGCCGAGGATTCGGAGTCCAGTCAGGCGCTCTTTTCCCTTTTCTTCAAGGGAATGAACTCCCGGCTCGTTTTCGCGAAAAACGGGCGGGAGGCTGTTGCGGCATACAAGGCCGGGGCTTACGACCTGGTACTCATGGACATCTTCATGCCCTTGATGGACGGGCTTGACGCGACCCGGGAAATCCGCGCCCATGAACAGGCCAACAACCTCCGGCCCACGCCCATCGTGACCATATCCGCCAATGACTTGCCCGAGGACAGGGACTGCTCTGCCAAAGCAGGATGCACCGACTTTCTGCCCAAACCCGTCAGAAAAGCGGCGCTTCTTGAATGCGTCGCTCGCATATTGGGAGACCGGTAAGCTCATGACCCACGACATGCTTTTGAAAAACATTCTCCAACTGCAAGAGCCTGACGGTGCATTTGCCTCCCGTGCCGATGGAAAAGGAGGAGCCGGGGCCCGAATCATCGAAGCCAACCACGCGATCTGCAAAATGCTCGGCTATACACGGGAAGAATTGATCACCCTGGCTCCAGCCGACATTATTCCCACACTCCCCGAGCAGATCTTCGGTACAGGCGGTGAAACAGTCGAACACTCGTTGACCACCAAACGCGGCAACAAGGTTCCCGTGGCCATTCGCTCACGCACCCTGACCATGGAGGCAGCAGTGCTGGACGTATTCATGATCCGGGACATAACTCATAGAAAAGAACGGGAACGAAAAGCCTCCCTGGACGAACAGCGGTTCAAACTCCTTTACTCACTCTCCCAACAGCTCGATCAAACCGAGCAGGATATCCTTCAATTCGCTCTGGACCACGGCGTGACAATGACCGGCAGCCAGATCGGATACATATGCCTCATGAACGAGGCAGAGACCGAGTTGACCCTGCAAGCCTGTACGGCAGGAATCCTCGGACAGTACGGTGCCTGCAACCGGCCAGCCAGCTTCAAGGCTTCCGAAACAGGCTTGTGGGGCGAGGCGATCAGGCAGCGGAAACCCATTATTACAAACGATTACGCCACCAGTCCGGACAAACGGGGATGCCCAGAAGGACATGTTCTCATAAAGCGGCACATGAACCTACCCATCCTGGAAAACGGTCATATCACTCTCGTTGCCGGGGTCGGCAACAAGGAAGAGGAATATACCGAAGCCGACGTGGTTCAGCTCTCACTGATCATGGAAGGCGTCAGCCGCATCATTGAACGCAAACGGATGGAAACGGATCTGATCAAGGCCATGAAGACGGCGGAAAATGCCAACCGGGCCAAAAGCCAGTTCCTGGCCAACATGAGCCACGAACTGCGCACCCCGCTGAACGGCATCATGGGCATGACCCAGATCCTGTTGGGAACCGAGATCACGGATGAGCAGAAGGAATACCTGACGCTTTCCCTGGAGGCGAGCATGCACCTGTCCAAGGTGATGACCTCCCTGCTCGACCTGTCCAGCATCGAGTCGGGCGGGATTACCCTGACACCGATGAATTTCAACCTCCCGGACACCATCGAATCCGTGATCAAACCCCTGGTCATCCAAGCCGAACAGAAAAACCTCCGACTGACCTGTGACGTTGACGGCAATGTCCCGGTCGAGGTCAACGGCGACGTGGACAAATTTCGCCAAATCCTGATCAATCTCGTATTCAATGCCATCAAGTTCACTGAAGAGGGCCACGTCTCAATCAAGGTTTCCAGGACATCCACCACCACCGGACTGTTCGGCGACATGGCGGAAATCCGCTTCATAGTGACTGATTCCGGCATCGGCATCCACGAAGACAAGCAAGAAGCCATCTTCGAAAGCTTCATGCTCGGAGAAGACTACCTGACAAAAAGATATGGCGGCATGGGGCTGGGCCTCTCGATTTCACGCGAATTGACCACGCTCATGGGCGGCGGGATCACCCTGAAAAGCCAGCCGAACCGGGGAAGCACCTTCACGCTCACCCTTCCCTTTCTTCTGCGGGACGCCAAGGGCGGCTCCTGCGTCATCGCCGATACGAGCGCAGACAACGATGCACGCCCCCTGAACATCCTCGTGGCAGAAGACGAACAGGTCAACGCCCTGGTGACCTCCCGCATCCTCAAGAAAAACGGCCATCATGCCACCGTGGTGGGCAACGGACAACATGCCATCGATGCCCTGATTCAGGGGCAGTACGACCTTGTGCTCATGGATGTGCAAATGCCTGTCATCAACGGCCTTCAGGTAACGGAAATCATCCGCTCCGGCGCGGCCGACGGCATACGCAGCGACACCCCGATCATCGGTCTGACCGCCTTTGCCGGCAAGAACGACAGGCAACGCTTTCTTGAAGCGGGCATGGACGACGTGGTCACAAAACCCTTTGAAGCCACTGACCTGCTCTGCACCATCAGACGGATTCTGGCCGGGTAAAACCTACCTGAACAAAGGCAGTCCTTCCCGCTTCCAATCATTGATGCCGTCTTTCAGATGCCAGATTCTGGTGAATCCCAGTTTATTCAAAATGGCCAGGGCCTGGGAACTCCGGTTCCCGGAACGACAATAGATGAAATAGAGCGCATTCTTATCCAATTTTCCGAGATCGTTGCTAAAATCCTGCCTGTAGAAATCCAGATTCACCGCGTTCTCGATATGTCCCTCAGCGAACTCGGCCGGGGTGCGGATGTCGAGGATGTGCGCCTCCCGAGTCCTGGCCAGCTCGGTTTGGGCCTGGACAGCGCTCATGGACATGTATCCGGTAGGCATGGACGGATCGAGATTCATATAGAAAATCAGGCCCGCAGCCACGAGAGCAAAGATGAAGACGATTACTATACGTTTCATGGGATACTCCTACCTGATAAACGTCAATGAAGAAGCCGCACCTGCTTAGCAGGTGCGGCTTCATTTATCACGTATTCGCCGGGATTAGCCAAGCAGTGCGTTGACCTTCTCCATAATGGCAAAGGCATCGCCGACATAGAGAACATCACACTTGCCCTGAGCCCATCCGCAGCCGGCATCGGTGTTGATGGCCCGACGTTCCTTGATAAAACGCCAGCCGACAACATGCGGCTCCTCACCGTGGCAACAGGTGGACAATCCCTTGGGATGGCGCGGCGTGGCACCGGTCTGGCCGACCTGATGCATGTGCGTCAAAAAGGATATGACCGCACCGCCCTCGCCGGAGATGTCCACCAGGGACTTGGAGGAACCAAGCGAACTCTTGGTGGCGGTCAGGAAGCTCATGATGGTTTCCTCGGCCACTTCCACATGGGTGGCGCCGTCGGCCTGCTTCTTGGTCCAGCCAGCACCGGCCACAAGGAGCAGCGCGGCATCCGGACGAATGGTCTGCGCATCCTCGGATACGCACTCCATGCCCGCGATCCGGGTGCGCACACCGGAAACGTCAACAGCCACATTCTCGACATCCGCGGAACCGGCGCCGGAAAAGGCTTCAGCGCAACCCGAGTCCAGAGTCAGCACCCAGGGGCGCTCTTCACGGGTCAGGGTGCCTTCCATGCGCTGGCGATAGAACCAGCGCTTGGCGACAGGCTTGCCCTCCACCACGTCCAGGCCGGACAGGTGGGTGTCCACGCGACCGTTCAGACGGATGGCCAGCCCCGGCAGGGCTCGGCTGAAACGGGAAGTGGCCGGAGCCACCACGATCTCTGCGGAGCAGGCCTTGGCTACGGCCTCGGCTGCGGCCAGATCGGAAGCATACCGGCCGTCCGCAAAGTCTCCGCCGGACACGCCGTAAAATTTCGCGCCGCATCCGCCTATGGCGTCGGCGGCGGCAGTGATATCAGCGCCGATGAGACCCACGGCCAAATCAGCACCCAACCCCTCGGCCAGGGCCTTGGCAGCAGTCAACGCCTCAAGGGCAGACTTGTGCAGGGAATTGTCGCATTCGGTGTGTGCAAGATACAAAACTGTCATGACAACCCCCTTAACCCTTGATCCATTCGACGATTTCTTTGGCCATGTCATCCACCGGCATGTCCTTGACGATGCGGGTCTCGCGCCGCTGTTGCGGCACCTGCACCGAGGCGAAGGACAAGCTGGAACCGGACAGGTCTGCAGGCTTGGCCTGCATCAAAGCGGGCATGTTCTTCTGCATGTTCTGCATACCGATCTGGGGATTGTTCGGAGGTTCGGGCAGTTCGCCGGTGGCCCAGCCAAAAGCTGCGGGCGCACCGTCAACCACGGACTTCTGATAAGCCCCGCCTTCCACGCGCTCAAGCACCTCGATGGAGCCATCATCGGCCACGGTGATCCTGTCCACACCCTGAAACTGTTCGGTCACGCCGAGCAGTTCGCCAACCATCTGCATGACCGCGCCGGAACCGCGCGAGGCAGACTGCCAGCCGCCGAAAAGCAACAGCTTGGACTTGTCCAACCCGGCAACGCCATCAATGGTGTCGGCCAGGATCTTGGCGGTCTCATAGCTGTCCACGAACCCGGAAGCGGAGCCGTCGGCCACCACCAACTGGAACGGCACTTTCTGCGCCACGGACATCATGACCTGCTGGAGCTTGGCCTTGGGGCCGAGGCTGACAAGCCAGACCTGGCTTCCGGGATTCTTGGCAGCCAGGTTGGCGGCCTCGTAAAGAGCGTGTCCGGCCCAGGGGTCGAGCACGGCGGGAAGCATCATTTCATTTTTCAAGGTCGGACCGGCAGGACCGTCCTGGGGGGCAAGCGTCTGGAGCGGGTCCGGTACGATGGAGCCGCAGACCACGATGTGGAATTCACTACCCATTCAATGTTCTCCTTAGATTAGTGGCGGCAATCGTATTTCTCATGCCGTCCATTCATTGCCTTCGGCTACGGTCCGCTGTGCGGAGGGTGCCTCCGGCGGCTTAAGAACCTTTTGAAAAAGGTTCTTAAGAATCTCCAAAACTTTTTGTCGCGCTTCGCGGGGATCTTTGGCCGCGTCAGTACGACTTCTTTTCAATGAAACACTTCGCCCAAGGCGACATGGGGTTCCAGCCCGCACGGTTCGGAGAGACGAAATCACCCGACCGATCCCGCCGCAGGCGGTTCGATCCTGTCTTTACTCTAATTCTCCACGGAATGCAGCCCGCCGGAACCGCCCCGAAACTTAACATTCGTGCGCTCAGTGTCCTTGGGGTCGGACTTGCTGCAATTCCAAAGACATGCGCCACAATGCACGCATTTTTCCCGATCGAAAAGAGGAGTGCCTCCCTCGGGATTAGCGTAAATAGCCTGGCCCGAACATGCCTCGATACAGACCTGTTCGCGGCAGACGGCGCAGACGGCGGGGTCCGCAAAACGGACATGGTCGCCATAACCGGGATTGGCCTGGACCTTGCCGCCCATGAGCAGCGCGTCCTGATGCGAGACCAGCAATGTGCCGTCCAGGGGAATCTCCGGCCAGCCCACGCGGTCCATGAGCGCGTCATGCAGACTTGCGCCCTTCTTGGCGCACTCGGCGCGGATCTCCCGAATCTCACCTTCATGGATGTATCCCTTGAAATATTCCTCGACGGTCGGGATGCGATCCTGCGGCTTCAACGCCTTGCCCGGCATATTGATCAAGCCGTTGGTCAGGCCGGTCAGCCCCATGCCAAGGAATCCGGAGAGGATGCCCTTGGTGAAACCGTCGCGGGATTTCTTGGCCACCTCGGCCTCACGCTCCACCCAGGACGCCCTTCGACGGGAAACATAAGTGTTTTCCAGGTTCTCCTTGGTGAAGTCCCTGCCTTCCCTGAGCAGTTCCAGCACGGCTTCGCCGAGTTGCACGCCGGTGGCCCAGGCCTCGTCCACGCCGGAGCCGGTGAGCACATTGGTAGAACCGGACCCCTCGCCTATGCGGGCAAACCCGTCGCCGCACAGGAACGGCTCGCCGCACTTGCCGGACTCATTGAGCGACTTGGCCCCCCAGGAACGCATGGTGCCGCCCTCAAGACGCTTCCACAGATACGGATGGAGCATCCAATGCTGCATGTAGCGATAGGCGGTACGCACCGGATTGTCGAACCAGGAAGGCACGAAAATGCCCATTGAGGCGACATTGCCGGGGTAGACATACAAAAATCCGAAAATCTCAGGCTCGGGATAGCCAATGGTGTGCAACACGGTGCCGGGTTTCCAGTCGCACCCTTCGGGCAGGTCCACCACACACTTCATGCCTACGGCCCACTCACGCCGGTGGTTGCCCTCGGGCAAACCGAGTTCGCGGTCCAGGTGCAGGCCCACCGGCCCCACCGGACCATCGGCCACCACGGTCAAGGCGGCCTTCATGTCCATGCCGGGCATGTACCCTGCGCCGGGGGTACCATCCTTGTCCACGCCCTGGTCGGCCATGCGCACACCCTTGACGGTCCTGCCGTCCATGAGCGGCTCGGCCACGGGACTGGAAGGCCATATCTGCGCCATACCGGTCCCCATCAGGTTGCCGCCCACCCACTGGTTGAGCTGGCCGATGGAACAGATCATGCCGGGATGTTTTTCCAGGAACGCCGGGATGTAAGGAAGCTCATAGGCATCGTCTTCCATCCACTTGCCCAGCACCTTGTCGGCCAGCTTGAACAGACCGGGGCGGCGGCTGGCGCCCACCGGGTCCTTGAGGAAGAGGATCTTCTCTTCCGTGACCTCGTGGGCCATGGGAATCTGGGACAGATCGAGATCGGGGAAGCTCGCCCTGATGGCCCTTCCCTTGGTGACCACGCCCGAGACGCCGAAGCCGATATCGTCGGCCCGCTCATAGCAGATCACCTGCGGCGGCATTCCCGGCATGGCCCTGGATTCGGCCACGAAAGTGCCGTCCTCGTTCATCAGACCGCGGGTCAACGTGGTCAGGAACCCGCCGGCAGCAGGCCCGAAACCGACACAGACAATATCCGTCTCCATCTCGGCACGAGGAACATCTGGAATCTCAACAGGATCACTCATTTTTGCCTCCGGCGACTTAAGGAACCTCCTGAAAAAGGTTCCTCAAGAATCCTCCAAAAATTTTGTATCAAACGGCGCTTAAGTCTGTGCGTCATCGCTACATCCTCGTGCGCCGTTTGATTCGCTCCCCAGGCGGCACGAGCTTAAAATACGCACCCCCCCACTACGCCACCCTACTTCTGCATATTCCCTTCCAATCGACCCGGCGGCGTAGCCACAAATTGCTTTGGAAGGAAGAATGCGAGAGGGAAACATTATTCAAAAGGTCTCCCCCCGCATCATGTTTTCTCAATTTAGCCCATCGGGTAATCAAGGGCCTCGGGGATCATCACGTTGGCCAGGGCACTGCCGGCGCGATCCTTGGCCATACGGGAACCGGCCATGCACATGTCGACCTTGGCCTTGAGTTCACGGAACTTTGCAAGATCCTGGCGACCGGTACATTCGACCCTGACTCCCGGTTCGGCGGTAGGCGCGTTGCAACAGCAGGTGTTGAAACCGTAGACCAACTCGGTGCAGATACGGGCCACTTCACCGGCGGCTCGAGCGGCCTGAATATGACACATGTCCTTATAAAAACTGGTCAAATCTTCAAGGCCTTCTGCCAAAGTCGGAGACATGGGACCTTTTTCGATGAGCTCCATGACGTCGGTAGCCATGAAATACGGTCCGAGCAACCAACCCAGGGCATCGGCCATGGGGAAGGTCACGCCCTGCCGCTTGTTGTGGTAAAGTTTGCGGCCCTCATCATCCTTGGCGTTCTGAAGGAACTCAAGCGTGTGCTGCCACAGTTCCATGGCAGAGGCGAGGACAAACCCGCCCAAACCAGGCACGTTGGCGCCTGCCGCCTGCATCTGCTTGATCCAGTTTTCCATGATGTACTGGAATATTTCGGACGTCATGGTCAGGGTCAGGTGACGGCGCTGCACGGCCTCGGGGCCTTCATAGGTGGCCTCAAGCTGGCAGTCGGTCCATTTTTGCATGAGGAAACCGGGGCAATCCTCGGTGATGCCGTAGCCGCCGACCAGGGCCACGGCCTCGCGCATCTTGTTGGCACCCTCGCCCGTGTTCCAGAGCTTCACGCCGGGATTGAGGACACCGGCCAGGGCTTCCATGTAGGAATACTGGACCAGGGTATCGCCTTGCAGATCGGCATACCGTGCATGGTCTCGCTCGGCTGCGGGGGCGTATTCGAGATCAATGAATTCGCGAACCTGCTCTTTCAACTCGCGCAGGGCCGACATCTGCTTGCGGATGCTGGTGACGCCCTGTGCGGTGAAATGGGCCTCCTTGGCCTTTTCAACGGGATCGAAACGGTCGGCAAGGCGGGCTGCGGCGAACGCCAGGGAACATCCAGCCTCGCCGGACGCCCAGACATCAGCCAGACGCTGGAGCGCGTCCTCGTTAATCTGGATTCCCTTGTCAAAACGGGGAGAACCTTCGGAACAGGCATCGCCGCCCCTGAACCGGTTGCGGTGATACCGGATGACCGGTTCAACGGCAGAGAGAAGCTTGGCCGAGGTCATCAGGCCCACGGGAATGCGGGTGCGGTGGAAGACCGCGCCGATGATCTCGGAATGGTTGAACTTGGGTACGATCACGCCGTCAACCACGTCATAGCCGCCGATGATGCGGGAGGCCGGAACCTTGAGATTCAGCACGGGGTCGCGGGTGGAGGAAAGCTGGTGGACCATCTTGAGGGTGGGCGCGCCACGATCGAAGGTGCCTTCGTCGGTATCCTCGAGGATGATCATGAAAGTGCCTTTGATGCGGTCATCCTTGGATTCCACGGCAGCGGTGACGAAGTTGGCGAAATCCATGTTGGTGATGAACCGGCCGCGCTTGTCAATCTGCAGCATGGGCTCTTCACCGTCCTGCCAATCAGCCACAGTGGCCTTGCCGCAAAGCACACCGGTGTCCACGCCGATATACGGCAACGGCTCGGTCAGGGCGAATGCGCCGCGCCAGATGTTCCGGTCTTCGCCCGGCTGGGGCGGAACACATGCGGCCATGTATTTGTCACGCTGTTCAGAGGTGCCCTTCTCATGAATGGGAGCCAGAGCCAGACAGGAGGCCAGCGAAGAGGTAGCGGCACCGGCATCGACCCAGGCCAACTCAAAGGCGACCAGGGCCAGGGCCAGATTCTTGGGTCCTTCAATGAATCCTCCCTGATGGGGGTCCATGAACAAAGCGGTCAGCCCGGACTGGTCAAAGGCGGTCAGGAGTTCGCCTTTCTGGTCGGTCCATTCGTGGGTGTTGCGGGCACCTTCGGCCACCAATTTGGCAACCGTGCTGCGGGCGATGGATCGGGCGGACTGGATGGACATCTGGAGGTCGAAACGCTCGGCGAAACGCCACATGATCTGACGAACGTCATCTCCCGGAAGAGTACGCAGTGTATACATAAGTGTCTTTCCTGAAAAGTTGATTTGGTACTGGATTTCTTGATATTCAGTAATAGGTCGCGACGATAGGCCATTGTCATGGTCGAGTCAAAATGTTTTTGCCTTTCAAACGAGTGTTTCAGAGGCTTCCCGGACTTTTCCCGCCTATCCCGGTGTGCGCTGAATCGGCATCGGGAACAGTGCCGTCCCGGCATTTTCGAAAATGTGACGATAGAGTTTTGACTTCGCGCTCAAATACCTGCAATATCGTGGAATCATCCAAAGGCGGTTATTGAGGAATGGGCGAAAAACAATCGAACATAGGGATCATTTCCAAGGCATTGGATCATTGCATAAACGACCCCGGCATGACAGACGGGGCCGGTATTGGCGATTTGGCAATCGAATTCATGCAATGGTGCGATGCCACACCATCTCCCGGACAAGTCGATGCGACCGCTCTGACCGAAGTTGTGCTTACCTTCTATCGCATTGCAGGCAATTCGAACGATATTCAAACCATGCAAAGCTGTCTGCAGGCCCTTGTCCGTTCCGGCAGATTTGGCCGTGCCCTCTGCTCCCGCTTCGTTTCCGGGAAAACAATGCCCATCCCCCAACTGGCCGCCAAGGTCGCCTCCTGGCCCGCCCAGGACAGACTGGCCCTGGCCCACGAGATGCTCCTGAACTATCCGGGCAACAACGACAAGGAGATTCTGAACTGGCTCGAAAATCTGCTCAAACCACTGATGGGCACGGACCCGGCAGAACTGGCCCCGTTCGTGGCCCGATTGGGAGAGCAGGGCATAACCCTGGCCTTCCCGGTCAGACAGATCATTGTCGGCGGGCTTTTCGGTCGCTGGATCAATGCCAGGCTTACCAACGGCACCAGTGGACCCGAACTTGAGCAACTCTGCCGGATCATCCGGGGAATAGGCGACGCCAACTATGCGGAAGCCCTGGCCAAGGCAGTGGAACTGAATCAGATAGTGCCGAACGTCACTGTCCTGCGTACCATCACGGCCCTGGGCGAAGCAGGCAACAAGACCATCATGGGAATGCTGCTCAAGACCTTGTCCAATGCAGCCAATGGATTGGCCGGCGCCTGTCTGGAGGCTATCATAGCACAGGATCATCCCGGTGCGGGAAAGCTGCTGGCATCCGTACGCGGCAAAATGCCGGGACTGAAAAACGCGGCCATATCGCGTGCGCCCCTCCTGGGCGACATTGGTCACATGCAGTACATCGCTTCGTTCCCGGAGGACGCCCAGCTGGATATCCACATGGAAATGCTGGGAGTACTGGAAGCCATAGCGCCTGATTTCACCCGGAACATCACCCGGCAGTGCCTGTCCAAACAGGCCGCTTCCCTATCCCACGCTACAACGGCCATCAAATCCAGGCCCAAGAAGGAAAACACCGACGATCCCGCGCAATCCGGATTTTTCAAAAGGCTCTTCAAATCCAGACCCAAGTCCCTCGAAGAACTGCTCCCGAAATTCAACAACCTCCGAGACATGAAACTGCCCTCCTCTCGTGTGGAAGACACGGAAATGGACGGACGGGAACTGACAGGGCTGACCCTGACCGGCTCTGAATTCACCCGGACCACCTTTACCCGAACCAAGGTGGCCGGAACCTCCCTCGACGATACCGTTTTTTCACTCTGCCTGCTGACAAGCTCCGAATTCAAGAATACGGACTTCACGGGCACTGAATTTTCCAGGACCACCTTTGCCGGTTGCTCATTCAACGACTGCTCCTTCAAGGGGACGGTCTTCACCGACTGCACCTTCGAGGAGTGCCGATTCCGCAATTGCGGCATGGGCGATACGGCCTTCCTGAACACCAAACTGGACATGACGGACGTGGCCGCCTGCACCCTGGCAGGATCAAGCTTTCATAGGTGCTCCCTGCGGGCGACCAGGTTCGGGACCACTGACTTTACGTACACCGAGCTGATCGGCAACGATTTTCAGGGGGTGGAATTCATCGATTCCATTCTGCATGCGATGTATATTCGGGAGTGCAATTTCACTTCCATCGACATGCCGGGGACAACAGTGACCCGATCCATCATCAAGAACTCCGACGCCGGTCATCCCCAGTTCCTGGCCAACCGCATCCGCCAAATGACCCTGTTCGCCAGGGAAGTGGAAAAAAACGGCATTCCCAAGACCAAGGAAACAGACCCCTTCCTGACCCAAAAAGCCTTGAATGCATGGTCCAGGGAGTTGACCTTCATGCGGAGGGAAAGGCGGATGCTCGAAAACAACCGCCAGCGCCTGAACCGGGCCATGAACACCATCAGCCGCGATCAGCAGGTATTCCTGCGCATACTGCCGCTGTTGCTCGACACCGACACCTTCGAGCGCAAATTCAATTTCGGGCAGGTGCCGACCTGCCGGGTCTGGGAATATTATCCCGAATTGACGACACTGGAGCTCGCCAGGCAGCACTTCGGCGATTTTCCGGCAAGAAACACCGCCCCGGATGTCCGCATTCTGGCAGTATATTCCATGGGCAGCCTCGGCACCGTGGCCCAAACCGCCAAGTCGGACCTCGATTGCTGGGTCTGCTACGACAGCGATATAACCCTGACCATGGAGGCCGATCTCAAGCGCAAGCTGGACGCCATCGCCCTGTGGGCGGAAAGCGAATTCGCCATGGAGGTCCACTTCTACCCCATGCGCATGGACGATGTCCGCGACAACCGTTTCCTGTCCGGTGACGAGGAAAGTTCCGGGTCGGCCCAGGCTTTGCTCCTGAAAGAGGAATTCTACCGAACCGCATTGAAGCTGGCGGGCAAAAACATCGCCTGGTGGGTGACCCCTGCGGGCGCCAGCTGCAAGATATATGACGCCTGCATTTCCGCTTCCCGCCGCTACCCCATCTGCGGAAAACCGCGGCTGGAGGACTTCGGCTATCTCGCGCCGGTTCCACCATCCGAATATTTCGGAGGATCGCTCTGGCAGATGGTCAAGGCCGTGCATTCGCCCTTCAAGTCGGTGCTCAAGCTCGGCCTGCTTGAAATATATGCCTCACCCCACACCTCGACTCTGCCCCTGTGCGACCGCATCAAGCGCAACCTGACGCGCAATCGACAGGGCAAACTGAACACGGATCCCTACACCGCGCTCTTCTCCATCCTGCACGCCTACTACCAGGAGCGGAACGAGACCAACGCATCAGCCCTGCTCAAGGAATCCTTCCGGCTCAAAGCCAACCTTTCGGACATCCCGTTTTTCATGAACCTGACCACGCGGCCCGAGGACGAAAGCCTGATCTCGGTCCTGTTCGGCTCAGGCTATGTCGAACCGGACCGCATCGCCAGGATCAACAGGTCCTGGCCCTTTGAAAAATCCCTGCGAATGGGGGCCCTGGTCCGCCAATACATGGTGGACACCTACCAGCGAATTCAGGAAGGGCTGAACGAAAAGGGCAAAACCAAAGCCATGATCAATGCCGAGGACCTGACCCGCATGGGCCGCCGCATCGGTGCCAACTTCGCCAAGAAAAAGCATAAGATCATGCGGGTTCCCTTCATGGACATCAAAGACACAGGCTTTCCCATCCTGCATTTCTCCGCAGAAAGAAAACCGGGCAGTCCACCCATCTGGGCCGTTCGGGGCGGCACGGCCGTGGAAGCGAAGCAGTCGGCCGATGCGCTTCAACTCCTGCACCGCAACCCTGATCCGGTCCACATGATGGCCTGGCTGCTGGCCAACCGCATATACCAACCCCGAAGCCTGCTCCAGGCCGACCGCTCCATTGCCCCCATTGCCGTTGCCGACCTGCAAAAGGTCATGACCTCGCTCCACGAGTTCTTTCCCTTTGCGCAGACCTTTGAACGCGACATCAACGAAGGCCTGCATTCGGAAAGGGTCACCAGCGCCTTCTTCATCTTCAACCTGACGGCCCCTCCGGACTCCAAACGGATAGAGCAGGCCGCCGTACTTTATACAACCAACTGGGGCGAAATGTTCTGCCGGACGTTCCTCCGGCCCGGCCAGATACTCGAACGCAGTCCCTCCCAGTTCCTGGCCCACAAGCTTGATCAACCCGTTCCCGACCCCCCGAAAATGAGCCTGTTCGTCCCCAAGGGCTCGCAATGCAAACGGTTCCCTCTGGTATAGGCAAGCACCATACGCCAACGCCTCCGTATTACGCAGTGATCCGAAGTTCGCGCGAAGACAGACCTTGAAGATGCCGAAAACAGTGACCCTCCCGGTGGAAAGGGAGACCCGGTTCCCTCCGCTTCAACTCTGATTCAACGAGCCGTTCCGGCTCATTTCTCCAAAGAGTACTTTTTATCGACAAAGCGGTTTGAATAGTCTACGCCTGAGCGCATTCAAAACAGACATTTTTGTAGATATGGATCAATTCCATCTCTCATCCATCAAAACGCTCAATTTCTAAAGGGAATTTCATGAGACTTCGAGTACTGTTCGCCGTTATTGTCACTCTCATCTCCATCGTCTTCGCCTGTCCGGCTCTGGCCGCAGGTCAACCGCAGGGCGTTGCCAACGCCGAGGCTTTCGGCCTGTTGACACTCATTCCGCCCCTTCTGGCCATCATCCTCGCCTTTGTCAGCAAGAACGTTGTTCTTTCATTATTCATCGGGGTTTTCTCCGGCTGCTTCATGCTCAAACTGGACGGATGGGATGTCTATCATGCAATCATCGGCGGCTTCCTGAGCCTGTCCGGCCAACTGCTGGCCTCCCTTGCGGATACGTGGAATGCCGGCATCGTACTCCAGGTCCTGGCCATCGGCGGACTCATAGCCCTCATCTCCAAGATGGGCGGTGCCCAAGCCATTGCCGAAGCCATCGCCAAATGGGCCAAAACACCCCGCTCCTCACAGTTTTCCGCCTGGTTCATGGGCCTGCTCATTTTCTTCGACGACTACGCCAACTCCCTGACCGTAGGACCGATCATGCGACCGGTCACCGACAAGCTTCATGTCTCCCGCGAAAAACTGGCCTTCATCATCGACGCCACCGCTGCCCCCATCGCGGGCATCGCCCTGATATCCACCTGGGTGGCATACGAGGTGGGCCTGATCCGCGACGGGTACACGATGATCGGCCTGGAAGCCAATGCATACGGCGTCTTCGTGGAAACCATTCCCTACCGGTTCTACAACATCTTCATCCTGCTTTTCATCCTGTGCACCATCTGGTTTCTCCGCGAATTCGGCCCCATGCGCGCCGCTGAGAACCGCGCCCGTTCGGGCAAGGTGTTTTCCGACAGCGCCACGCTCATGTCTTCGGACGAAACCTCCAGCCTGGTACCCGCCCCCCATGTGATCCCCTCGGTCTGGAGCGCCATCCTGCCCATCGGCACCCTTATCGCGGCGGCCTTCCTGGGTTTCTACTTCAACGGCTACGGCGCAATCGAAGACGCGGCCCAGCTTGCCTCCATCGACGCAGCCCCCCTGAGTTTCACTTCCATGCGCATCTGCTTCGGAGCATCCGACGCCTCCGTGGTGCTGTTCCAGGCTGCCCTGGTAGCCAGCCTGGTGGCCATAGCCATGGCCGTGATCAAAAAGATCATGCCCATCAAGGAGGCCATCGAGACCTTTGTCACGGGCGTGAAATCCATGAACATCACGGCGGTCATCCTGCTTCTGGCCTGGTCCCTGTCCGGCATCATGAAGGACCTGGGCACCGCGCTCTATCTCGTGGGCGTGCTTTCCGATTCACTGCCTCCCTTCCTGCTGCCGAGCATCATCTTCATCCTCGGTTCGGTCATCTCCTTTGCAACAGGAACCTCATACGGCACCATGGGCATCCTCATGCCCCTGGCCATTCCCCTGTCCTTCGCCCTCAACCCGAACCCGGACTTCGTGATCCTGAACATCGGAGCCGTGCTCACCGGGGCCATCTTCGGCGACCACTGCTCCCCCATCTCAGACACCACCATCCTCTCTTCCATGGGGGCCGGCTGCGACCACATCGACCATGTACGCACACAGCTCGCCTACTCGCTGACAGTGGCTGCGGTCTCCATCCTCGCCGGATACATCCCGGCCGGACTTGGCGCCCCGGCGTGGGTAACCCTGTTGGCAGGCAGCCTGATGGTGGTGGGCGTTGTCCGCGTCTTCGGCAAACGGATCGAAGGATAAAACCTTCACCGACACAAAAATGCCCGGATCGGCAGAGTCGATCCGGGCAAAAACATATCCCCTCAGCGTTCCACAATCAGCAAACGCTTAAAAAAAACACTCCGTCAGAAGCAATACCGATAAAATTTGACGTCAACCTCCATGAACGGCACCGACTCCGGCACCTGACCGGGGGAGACTTCGGTAAAGCCGTTCTTCTCGTAAAAGCGATGGGCGGCGTGATAAATATCCACGGTGCCAAGGTAGATTTCCCTGACCCCGTTGCTCCGCGCCCAAGACAACAACGTCTGCATCAGGGCGACGGCAACACCGCGCTCCTTGCCCCGGTACTCCTTTTTCACGAACATCTTGCGCAATGCGCACACGCCGTCCCCCACATCCTTGAGGGCGATGGTTCCCACCAGCTCGTCACCTTCAAAGGCGAGCCAGAAATTCCCAGCCCCCTGTTGGTAGAATCCGGGAATATCCCGAAGGTCGGGCTGTTTTTCCGCTGAGGTGGCCACGCCGAATTCCCCGATCTGAATGCCGGTGATAAGTTCAACGATGGCGTCGGTGTCGTGATCGGCGTAGGCGGTGATGTACATGGCTAGACCATCCGGGTGGCTACCCAATCCAGCACCATGGCCGGATTAACCGGCACCTGCGTGTTGAGAGCGTCCTGTGCTTGTTCAAGGATCAGACCGATACGTCTAAGTTCAGCCGGTCCATAGGCTTTGGCCAATCCCTGCGAGAGCCTTGTCGCGCAGGACCCGGAAAATGCCTCGCGCAGTTCACGCTGCATTCCGAGCACCACGTCCATGGCCAGGTCCTTGTTGACCGCTCCCTTGGCAGAGGTCCGTTCGAACCAACCGCGCCCGCTCTGCCAGAAAGAGACCAGGGCGGTGGTCCACTCCGTCACTTCCGGGGAGTTCTCGCGCACGTCGGGCCAAGCCAGAGTGACCACCCAGGAACGGGATACCAGCGTCTCCAGCAATCGCTCGCGCTGTGGAGCGGCCAGGACAAAAACATTGCCCGGACGCGGTTCCTCCAGGGATTTGAGCAGGGCGTTGGCCGCCTCGGTCATGAACATCTGGGCCTCTGCAAAGATGGTCACCCGATAGCCGTCACCATGGGGCGGCTGGCCCCAGGTGGACCGCGTTTCCCGCACCGGGTCCACCTTGATAAGTCCTTCGCGGCCGTCAAAAAATAGCAGGTCGTTGAAGGCAAGGTTCCCTATCTGCTTGCAGGCCGGGCATTGGCCGCACGGAATGGAGCCTGAGGCGCAGTTCAGCCTCATGGCCCAGTATAAGGCGAGGGCAACGCGTGATTGCGCGTCACCCCCTTCGATAACAATGGATTGGGGAGGGTCGGCAGCAATGGCGTTGAGACGCTTGACCGCATGTTCCTGCCCTGCAAGGGCGGCCAACGGGTCACCGTGCAACGTCATTGCCAACACTCCTTAAAAGGTCTGTATACGGTCCGGGCCAACCGAAACTATGCCGATTTTCACACCGGATATCTCTTCGATCCGCTTCAGGTAGTTGACCGCATTCACGGGCAGGTCGCCCCAGCTCCGCGCTTCGGAGATGTCTTCGTCCCAACCGGGCATGACCTCATAGACCGGAGTGACGTAGGCCATGCCGTTCTCTTCCTGGGGCGGATAGGCAATCCGCTCCCCCTTGTAGTCATAGGCCGTGCACAGCTTGATTTCCTTGAGGCCGGACAGCACATCGAGTTTGGTAATGGCCAGTTCCGTGGGACCGTTGAGACGAGTGGACTCCCTGAGCACGACCAGATCAAGCCAGCCGCAACGGCGCTTGCGCCCTGTGGTGGCGCCGAATTCGTGCCCTTTGCTCTGAAGATATTCACCATCGGCGTCCAGTTGCTCCGTGGGGAACGGACCGCTGCCCACCCTGGTGGTGTACGCCTTGACAATGGCGATGATGCGATCCAGTTCACGCGGCGAACAGCCCGAGCCGGAAGCGGCATTGGCCGTGACCGTGTTGGAGGAGGTCACGAAAGGATAGGTGCCATGGTCGATGTCCAGATGGGTGCCCTGCGCGCCTTCGAACAAAACGCAATCGGCCGCCTGTATGGCGGAAGAAACATCACCCAGATAGGGGACCAGACGTTCCGCAACAGGCATGACCTCGTCGAACACGGTCTGGGCATCCATGGGCTTTGCGCCGTACAGATGCTGGAAAAGAACGTTTTTCTCTTCCAATGCCTTGCCGATCTTGCCCTTGAGCAGCTCGGGGTCGGCGAAATCTCCGGCACGAATGCCGCATCGGTTCATCTTGTCCTCATAGCAGGGGCCAATGCCCCGACCTGTGGTACCGATCTTGCCGTCCTTGGACTTGGATGACTCACGGACTTTATCCATGAGCTGGTGGTACGGCATGATGACGTGCGTTTTTTTGCTGATCATCATGCGGGCAGGCGACACGTCAAGCCCTTTGGCATCGAGCTTGTCCAGTTCCTGGCAGAACACGACCGGGTCCAGGACCACGCCGTTGCCGATGAGACATTGCTTGCCGGGGTGCAGGACACCGGAAGGAATCAAATGCAGGATGCACTGTTCTCCATCGACCACCAGAGTATGTCCGGCATTGTTGCCGCCCTGAAAACGAACGATGGCGTCCGCCTTTTCGGCCAGCATGTCGACGATCTTGCCTTTACCTTCGTCTCCCCACTGGGAACCGAAAACCACTATATTGGACATTGTTAGCTCCTTGAAATACCGGAATTCCTGCCCGGCCTGGATTGCGCGCACAAACGGTTATAATCCGTAAATACAAACCAGCGCGTCTGTCAACCAGCCGTTTGAGTCTTCTACTTGCTGTTTTTTGGGGTCAGGGTGAGCAACTTGCCTCGGCGATCCTTCTTTTCATCGGCAGTGGCACCGTCGCCGTCGCCCCCTTCCGATGCGGCGTATTTCCCAGGCACAGGCTTAACAGGTGCGGTCAGAGCGGCAAGATCAACCTCGACCAGTGGGTCGTTGGGCATCCGGGATTGCGCCCAATTGTAATTGAAAAGCTGGTTCTTGAGACGGGTGGATTGAATGAGGTTGAACACCAGCACGGATTCCTCCCACCTCTTGGTGGGTTCGAAATGGCGAACCTTTTCGGCGTATTTTTCCCATAGGCTCATGAGCGAGGCCTCGTCATACGCATTGATCTGACGGGCCAGCTTCAAGAGCGCCTTTTCCATGTAGCTTTCTGACATCGGTGTTCCTTGATTGATGAATAACGCATGCCGGGACTTTCTTCATACCAAATATCCCGCCGACCCGCCAACGCAAAATCACATCGGTTTCCAAACAAAAAAGCCGTCCGGCGAACCGGACGGCTTATCTTTTAAGATTATGATATGATTAGAACTTTTCGAATTCAGAGTCATCAATGTCATCCATGTCGAGGTCCAATCCCCCGTCTTGAGCCTTGGGGGCTGCCTGTGCAAGGGCCTTCCGAGGGGCTGACTGGACCTTGCGGGCCGGAGCCTTGGTCACACGGGCCTGAGCAGAGAAACCAGAATCAACCCCGACCTTGAAGAACTGCATGACCTTTTGCAGTTGGACGGCCTGAGCCGAAAGTTCCTCAGCAGTGGACGCGACCTCTTCTGAGGCCGCCGCATTCTGCTGGATGACCTTGTCCATTTCCTGAATGGCGCTGTTGACCTGGACACCGCCCTCGTTTTGCTCATTGGTGGCTGATGAAATCTCCTGAACCAGTTCGGCAGTCTTCTGGATATCCGGGACGATACGAGCCAAGAGCGAACCTGCCTCTTCAGCCACGCGGACACTGGAAGAAGACAGTTCGCTGATCTCGGCCGCGGAACTGCCACTCCGTTCAGCCAGCTTTCGGACCTCGGCGGCAACCACGGCAAATCCCTTGCCATGCTCACCGGCTCGGGCTGCCTCAATGGCAGCATTCAAGGCCAGCAAATTGGTCTGGCGGGCAATTTCCTCGATAATGGAGATCTTTTCGGCAATCTGCTTCATGGCCCCCACAGTCTTGGTCACGGCCTGACCGCCGGACTCGGTATCCACAGCCGCCTTATTGGTCATGGTATTGGTGATCTGGGCATTTTCGGCATTCTGCCCGATGGAGGAAATCATCTCCTCCATGGAAGCGGAAACCTCCTCCACGGCAGAGGCCTGTTCGGTGGCACCCTGAGACAGCTCCACTGCGGATGACGCCAACTCTTCACTGCCCGCGGTGACCTGAGCCGTTGCCGTACTGACCTCGCTGACCACCTGTCGCAACGCCTTGAGCATGTTTGCCATGGCTGCCGTGAGTTGACCGACCTCGTCCTTGCTGCGCGACACGATGTCCACGGTGAGATCACCCTCGGCCATGCGGTTGGACACCTCCACGGCCTCGTGCATGGGCCGGACGATGCTCCGAAGTACGAACATTACAATAATTATGAGTATACTCATGCTCACCAGGGTGGGTATGAGGATCTGCCAACGCAGGGAGGCCACCTGAGCATTGACGTCATCCACATAGATCCCACTGCCCACGATCCATCCCCAGGGCTTGTACAACTTGACATAGGAAATCTTGGGAACCGACTTGGCGGAACCGGGCTTGGGCCAGCTGTAATTGACGAAACCCTCGCCCTTTTCCTTGGATACCTTGACCATCTCCTGAAAAATAAAGACGTTGTTCTCGTCCTTCATGCTTGTCAGATCCTTGCCATTAAGATCAGGCTTGACGCCGTGAACAATGATGACCTGACTAAGATCGTTGATCCAAAAATACTCATCACCCTTGTAGCGAAAAGTAGCGATCTCTGCCTTGGCCGCTTCCTGTGCCGCACTCTCGGTCAAGGCACCCGACTTGGCCTGTCCCGCCCAATAGTCGATGACGCTGTAAGCCACATCCACAACGCTCCTGGTGGCCATGCGCTTTTCTTCCATCAACGAACTTCCCACGACAGGCAGGAAATAACCAAGCAGACCAAGCAGAACCAATGCCACCGCAGCCAGGAAGAAACTGAGTATCTTGGTTTGCAGGCCCCAGTCCCGAAATCTCATCATGCCCATAAGACCTCCAATACATTGAACATTTCACGATGCACATTCGTTCTTTTCATTACATCTGAGAATCCACTCATGTCTCAGTATTATCACTATAATGAACAATGAAGCAAAAAGGTAGTTATATCTATTATTTTTAAACAGTTTTTTTAAAACAAGTGATTGAATATGAGCATGTTGCACTATGATTTGACTCAGTGCCACGAGAGATTTTGGATTATTGCCCGTCACTGCAAGCTGTGCTATGACCGCCACCTCACATGAGCACAACAGGGAGTTGAAGCGATGAGCGATCTGAAAAAAATGTACCACACCTTGCAACAGGATCCGTTCCCGACAGACATGAAGCTGACGCTTGGCGACCAGGAACTGATTTTCAAGAAACGGACCTGGGAAATCGACGGCGAGACCAAGGGGCTTCGTTACGGCGAAAACCCGGATCAGCCTGCCGCCTTGTACGAATTGGCCGAAGGACAGTTGGAGATCGGAGGCGTCAGATTCGTAGGCCAAGGCCAGGGTCTGGTCTCGGCGCTGACCGAGGAGCATATGCTCCAGGCAGGCAAACACCCCGGCAAGACCAACCTGACGGATGTGGACAACGCCCTGAATATTTTACAATACCTTTCCGCCAAACCGGCAGCGCTCATCCTCAAGCACAACAACCCCTGCGGGGCTGCCTGGACTGAAGAAGGCGTGTCAGTGGCCCTCAAGCGCGCCTTTGAGGCGGACCGCATCGCCGCCTTCGGCGGAGCAGTGGTGGTCAACCGCAAACTCGACCTGGCCACCGCCCAGTTGATCAACTCCGTATATTTCGAAGTGGTGGCAGCTCCCGAATTCGACGACGACGCCTTGGCTGAACTCAAGAAAAAGAAGAATCTTCGCATTTTGCAGATTCCGGGAATCGCCGAACTGGAAAGCATGGTCAAAACCCCGTTTCTGGACATCAAGTCCCTGACCGACGGCGGCATGGTCCTCCAGTTTTCCTTTCGCAACGCCATCCTCAAGGCCGAAGACTTCATCCCCGCCACGGCGGAAAAGGACGGCAATCGTTTTGTTGCCCGTGCTCCCTCCAAACAGGAAGCCGACGACCTGCTCTTCGCCTGGGCCGTGGAGGCCGGTGTCACCTCGAACTCAGTGCTGTTCGTCCGCGACGGCGTGACCACGGCCATCGGCACCGGCGAACAGGACAGGGTCGGCTGCGTGCTCCTGGCCGTGACCAAGGCCTACATAAAGTATTCGGACCTGCTGGCATCCAAGGAACTGAACATGTCCCTGTTCGAGCTGAAGCTGGCCGCCATCAAGGACCCGGCCATGAAGGCCAAGCTGGACGATATCGAGAAACGCACCGAAGAGGCACGCGGCGGATTGCCCGGCTCGGTGGTGGTTTCCGACGGTTTCTTCCCGTTCCGGGACGGCGTGGACCTGTGCATTGACCAGGGCGTCACCGCCATTGCGCAACCCGGCGGTTCCATCCGCGACCATGAGGTGATCACGGCCGTAAACGAAGCCAGCCCGCAGGTGGCCATGGTCTTCACCGGACAGCGGTCGTTCAAGCACTGATAATCCGGCAACGAGACAGAACGGGGCTTCGCCGGGCAGAAGTTCGGCGGAGCCTTTTATTTTGGACGGCGATCGAGATTCTTCGCGGAGGGTTTCCGCCCGAAGGCGAGCTTCATGCTCAGGATGGCGACGGCAAGAATCAGGGTCACGCTGTTGGCGATGATGACCGAGAGCGAGTCGATATGGATTCCGTAGAAAAGCCACATCACGATGCCGACGGTGAGCAACAGATACATGCGCAAGGAAATGTCGTCCACGGACTTGGTACGCCAGGTGTGCAGAACCTGCGGCACAAAGGAAGCCGTGGTGCATCCCCCGGCCAACAGACCGACTATTTCCATCATGTCCAACTGCATGTATTATCCTTACGCCTCGGCTCTTACGCTGACAACCATTTCATGATAGTCAACTCGTTATCATAACGATAAAAACATTAGTAGCATACATGGCAAAAACAACCACTTTCGGCTCCATAATCCGTCCCGGCACGGTAGTGGAATTCATGCACGGCGACCAGCCCCAACTCGCCTGGGTGCTTGAGGAAGCATCGGGCAAACTCCGGCTGCTGACCATCAACAAGCGCGAGATGAAGCTGCCCGCGGCCCGCCTTCTGCCGTGGCACGGACCGATCCTGTCGCCAGATTCATCGCGCCAGGACATCCAGAACGCGCTTAACGAGCGCCAGGAAGCCCGCGGAGAGATCCAGGCCGGGCTCAATGTCATGGAGTTGTGGGAACTGGCCCAGGGCGAAATGGAATCCGCCCCCCTGCACTGGTTCGCCGGACTGCTCTGGGAAGAGCCGGATGCAGACCAACTGGCCGCACTGGGCCGGGCCATGCTCCAGGCCAAGACCCACTTTAAATTCCGTCCGCCGGATTTCGAAATCTGGTCTGCTGAAAAAGTCGAACTCAAGCTGTTTGAGAAGGCCGAGGAGAAGGAACGGGAAGCCGTCACCTCGGCAGGCCTTGCCTTGCTCCAGGAACTCCTGGCCGCATACAATCAGGGGAGAAAACCCAGGCTTCCGGCCCTTGAGCCGGAGTTGGAGAAGAGCCTGGCCCAAATTCTCAGGCGCAAGGTCGGCGAGACCCTGGACGAGAACGAGCGCAAGATATGGACGGCCATCAGCAAGGGACTGCCCGACCTGCCCCATCTCGCCCTGCTTCTGGCCCAGACATGGGGCATCCTGCCGCCCCACCACAACCACCACCTGGATGAGGCGGACTTCCAGTGGGGGAATCAATGGTCGGAATCGTTTTCCAATGAAATACGCGAAATAGAAAACAACTTTTCCAATCAACTTGCCGCCCCCGAACTGGAAGATTTCCTTTCCATAGACGCCATCACCACCCGCGACATCGATGATGCCCTGCGCATCGAAAAACATGGTTCCGGCTACAAGCTTTCCATTGCCCTGGCCCGGCCCGATGCGCATTGGCAGTTCGGGTCCAGGCTGGACAAGGCGGTCATGCACCGCGCCACCAGCCTTTATCTGCCCGAAGGCACCAGTCACATGATGCCCGAACAATTGGGCACCGGCCTCTACAGCCTGCTGGCGGGCGAAACAAGACCGGCCATGATTGCCGACTTCTTCATGGAGAGCGACGGCACCCTGGCTTCGGTGCAGCCGCGCATGGCCTGGATCAAGGTCGCGGCCAATATCACCTACGAAGATGCGGACGCGGCCATTGCGAACGGCACCGATGCATCCCTGGAGCTCGCCCACCAACTTGCCGAGCAACTCATTGCCCGCCGCATCGAGTCCGGCGCCTGCGTCATCCGCAAGCCCGAGCCCATCGTCACGGTGACGAAAGACGGGGCTGACGACATGGTCGACATCAGCCTCAAGGAACCCTGCCTGCGTTCCGAACTGGTCATCAGCGAATTCATGATCCTGGCCAACTCCGGCATGGCTCTCTGGGCCCGCGACAACGGGGTTCCCCTGTTGCACCGCACCCAGGACATCGCCCTGCCCCAGGAATCCGCAGGCATCTTCACCGAACCGGCCGATATCCTGCGGACGGTCAAGCTGCTCCTGCCCCCGACCCTGGAGACCAATCCCAAAAGGCACGCAGCTCTCGGCGTTCCGGCTTACGCCCCCATAACCTCACCGCTCAGGCGCTATACCGATTTCATCAACATGGCCCAGGTCTGTTCCTTCCTTTCCACCGGAACGCCCCGCCTGGACAAAGACGAACTCGACCAGCTCATCATCCACCTGAACATGCGCATCCAGGCAGTCAGCACGGTGCAGCGGTTCCGCCCCCGGTACTGGAAACTCGTCTACCTCGCCAAACAGCGCAAAACGTTTCAGTCCGCCGTGCTGGTGGAGGAAACAGGTCCCATGGCGACCCTGGCCATGCCGCACCTGCAGGTCAATGTCCGCACGCCCAAAAAACTGCTCGGAGACAAGCTCTATCCCGGTCAGCGGTTCCAGATCAACTTTTCCCGCATAGACCCGCTGACCAACGAAATCAGACTGAGCCAGGCGCTGGAAGAATAACCGTGCTTTTCATCTTTCGGCAAAACCGATAGTATCATGCACATACTGTGATTATTCAGGAGAAACCATAATGATTTTCATTTTCTGGGCCGCGCTTGCCTATGTCCTCGGCTCCATTCCCTTCGGGCTGGTCATTGCCAAAACCCTGTGCAGCATTGATCCGCGCCTTGACGGCAGCAAGAACACCGGCGCCACCAACGTTGCCCGACTGTGCGGAACCAAATACGGTATCGCCACCCTGGTCATGGACGTATTCAAGGGATTTCTGCCCGTGATCTTTGCCGCTGCATGGATCGAATCCGACATGGCGCTGAGCCTGGTGGGCCTGGCCGCGATCCTCGGCCACATCTTTTCCTGCTTCATGCATTTCAAGGGAGGCAAGGCCGTCGCCACCACCGTTGGAGTGTTCTTCGCCCTGGCTCCATGGGCCGCCGCTCTTTCCGGAATCCTCTGTCTGGGCGTGGTCTGGCTGTCCGGTCATGTTTCCATGGGATCACTGACCCTCGCCCTGGCCCTGCCCGTGTTCACGGCCCTGACCGGCCACTTCGGCACCGTGCCCGTGGCACTCATCGTCATGGTCATCCTGTTCTGGCGGCACAAGGATAACATCCGCCGCCTGGCAAGAGGCGAGGAAAACCCCTGGCTCAAAAAGGAATAACCCCATGATCGGCGACTCTCCCAAAAGATACGCCATATACTCCATAGGGGCCTCCATCCTGACCCTGACTCTCAAGTTCGGTGCATGGAGTATGACCGACTCGGTGGGACTGCTCTCCGATGCCACGGAATCCCTGGTCAATCTCACGGCGGGCGTTCTGGCCCTGACCGCCATTACCATCTCCATGCGCCCGGCCGACTCCGACCACGCCTATGGTCACGGCAAGGCTGAATATTTTTCAAGCAGTATCGAAGGCGTACTCATCATCGTGGCCGCCTTCGCCATCGGCTATACAGCGATCCACCGATTCCTTTCCCCGCAAGAGCTGACCAACCTCGGACCGGGCCTCGTCCTGGCCCTGATCTCGTCCGTGATAAATTTCGTCACGGCCAAGGTCATGCTCAAGGCTGCCAGCAGATTCGATTCCATCACCCTGGAGGCGGACGCTCGGCACCTGCTCACGGACGTGTGGACCTCGGTGGGTCTGGTGGCGGGCCTGTCAATCATCATCGTCATGCCCCAATGGAAGATTCTGGACCCGATCATCGCCCTCGTCATGGCCGGCAACATTGTCTTTACCGGGGTAAGCCTGATCAGGCGGTCCGTGGGCGGTCTCATGGACGACGCCCTGCCGGAAGAAGAACTGGAGATCATCGCCAAGGCCATTGCGAGCTACACCGGTCATGACTCGAGCTTCCACGGCCTGCGCACCCGCAAGTCTGGCCCCAAGCGGTTCATCGACTTCCACCTGCTTGTGCCCGGCACCATGTCCGTTAGGCAATCCCACGACCTGTGCGAACTGATCGAAGAGTTGATCCAGTCGAAGCTGAGCCGTGCGGAAGTGACCATCCATGTGGAACCGTTGGAATGCGAAACGTCCTATGACGGGAAAAATGTGGGCGGAGAATGCGCGGCCTCCCTGGGTGGCCAATGCGCAGCGGTCAAGCGCAAGCGAAAAGACGACTGATCAGGATCTCAAACCATCCCCTCACTGCCGAAAAAGGCTAACTACCCTGCTTCTCCCAGGGAATGTTCTCCAGAATGGCCTGCACCACCGGCTCCAAAGTAGAGCGATCCACGGCTGAGGCAGGGATGCCCTCAGGATAGACGTTACGCATGGCCGCACGGCCTTCCTCATCGAGCTTGTCCCACTTGTTGAGAACAAGAATAGTCGGGATTTCCGACAATTCCATATCCTGCAAGATGGCGCGTACCGCCTCCACCTGCTCCTCCACCTCAGGGTGCGAGGCATCGCACACGAGCACCAGCAGATCGGCTGAATCCAGCTCCTCCAGGGTGGCCTGGAACGCCTCCTTGAGATCGGGCGGCAGACGGCGGATGAATCCCACGGTATCAGTGAGCACCACCTCGCGTTCCTGGGGAAAGCGGATACGGCGGCTGGTGGGGTCCAGGGTGGCGAAAAGCTTGTCCTCGGCCAGGACTTTGGACTGCGTCAGGGTGTTGAGCACCGTGGATTTGCCCGCGTTGGTGTACCCCACCAGAGAGACTATGGGCAGGCCTGCCTTGGCCCGCCGCTCCCGGGTCTGGGTACGGCGCTTTCGGACTTCTCCGAGTTCCTTTTTCAATCGCGTCAAGCGGTCGTTGGCCCGGCGACGATCAATTTCGAGTTTGGTTTCGCCGGGACCGCGTCCGCCGATGCCGCCCATGAGCCTCGACATGGCCCGATTCTTTCCGACCAAACGCGGCAGGGTGTACTTGAGCTGCGCCATTTCCACCTGAAGCTTGCCTGATTTGCTGGTGGCGTGCTGGGCAAAGATATCCAGAATAAGTTGGGTCCGGTCGAGAATCTTGCGCTCGGTCACCTCGGCCAGGTTGCGGATCTGGGTGGGTGAGAGCTCCTGGTCAAAGATGATGATGGACGCGTTGGCCTGGAGTGCGCGCACTTCCAGATCGGCCAGCTTGCCCTTGCCCATGATGAATTTTGGGTTATGCTTGCGCACCCGCTGGATCATGGTTCCCGCAGCCACCAGACCGGCGGTGTCAGCCAGTTCGGCCAGCTCTTCCATCGACAATTCCTGCACCTCGCGGGAGGTATTGTCCACACTGACCAGCAGCACGCGGTTTTCGTCCGACCCGGTGCCCAGGCCGTCTATCTGGCGACCGAATTCGTCCTCCAGGGCCGAGACAATGGCCCCGAGATCGAGATCAAACCGGTCCCAACGGACAGGAGCAAAGACTTCGTAACTTTTTTCGTCCGGGTTGGGAGGGAGCAGGTGCGCCGCCTGGACCGTTTCGGGAAAGCCTTCCTTTACGGTCAGAGCCGCAACGGAATCAAGACGCAGAAAAACCATGTCCATGAGGTCTTCCTGGCTCAAATCTTCGCCGGACAGATGCGTATGAAGCAGACGCAGCCCGCGCAAGCGGTCCGAAGCCATGCGCGAACGCGGCAGTTCCGGGATGTAGATGGAGCGGTTGTCGCCCACCAGCACCATGGCAACCTTGCCTTGGCGATCAATAAGCAAAGCGAGTTGGCGGCCCATTTCGGCGGACACCTCGGCAAGCTCACGGGCCTGCTCGTTGGTGTAGCACTCATCGGTGGGGTACTGGCGCTGATAGAGACGCGAAAGCCGCTTTATCTGGCTCGGCTTCAATCCTTGCAGGTTGCCTTGGGGTTTGAGGGCTATGATTTGCTCCGTATTATTGTATTGCTGTTCCGAACATGAATAACCAATTCCAACCGCAAAAGCATCCCCTCTTCCAAATGTCCCGGACGCTACGAGACTTGGGAGAATGGATCAGGTGTACATTTCCCCGGGCGAAGTTTCACCGGAGGCGCAGGCCAGCTTCGGTGAGGATGAAACAAAGCCCGAAAAATGTACGGATGGGCACTATCGCAAACCGGGTCTGAAAACTAAACTAGGCTTCGTTTTCACTCAGATATTTGGTGATCATGGCGTCATATTCACTGACCAGCTTGAAGGTCAATGCAGCCATATTCTTACGAAATTCAAGGGAAATCCCGCCATTTTCCTCGATCTCCTTCATCACGACCGGGTAGTACTGAGGATCAGGAACCACGCAGATGGAATGGAAGTTCTTGGCAGTGGCGCGCAACATGGTGGGGCCGCCGATGTCGATCTGCTCGACCGCAGCCTTGAGGTCCAATCCCTTGGCAACAGCATCGGCGAAATTGTAGAGATTGACGCAAATGAGATCGAACGGTTCTATACCGAACTCGCGCAGGGTCTCCATGTGGCCTTCATCGTCCTTGTCGGCCAGGATACCGCCATGAATGTGCGGATGCAGCGTCTTGACCCGACCGCCGAGGATTTCCGGAAAGTCGGTGACATCGGAGACCGAAGTCACGGGCAGTCCCGCTTCCTGCAACATTTTCTTGGTGCCGCCGGTGGACACCAGTTCACAGCCGTTCTCGGTCAGGAACTTGCCGAACTCGGCCAGACCGGTTTTATCGGTAACGGAAAGAATTGCTCTTCTAACGGGCAACAGGTTCATCGCAGACCTCTCTTGATGTTTTGAGAGGCTCTGCCAGATTTGCCGGAGGATAGCAAGAACGCGATACAAGGGCTTTTCAGCCCGACCGCATTCCGCCGCCAGGAAAGGATTCCCCAGTTGCACACAAAGGGATGCTTGTTCAAATACTTGCGTCTGCGAAACGCAAAAAAGACAACAAGACCGACGCGCAGTCTTCCTACACGAGGTGTTGCTTTTCTCGCAGCATACCACCGGCATAAGGTCTTGCCGACCGGTCAGTCGACACTTCACTTGACGCGAAAGGTATGCGCTATGGCCACCCTTCCAGAGGCTGATTCCCCGCCCTGCCGCCGTTACGCGTGACAGGACGGGAAATCAACGGGGAGGGGAGACCGTTGTTAAGACTGGAACTGTTCGAGCATTTCCCTGGCGCCTTCGTGCTCGGGGTTCATCTCGAGAATCTTCTCGAGCTGTTCCACGGCTGCGCCCATCTGCTCTATGCAAGCGAGACATCCGGCCAGGGAATAACGCACTTCGTGCTTGGCCGGATCGATTTCGAGGTATGCCTCGAGATGCGGAATGGTTTCGCTTATGCGGTCCAGTTCATGGCCGAGCCTGATCAGGCTGAACAGGGCGACCATGTTCTCGGGATTCATCTTGATGGCTTCGACGAACAGGGAATGTGCTTCTTCCTTTTCACCGTTTTCCATCCTGATGAGTCCGATTCCGGAAAGACTCTTGTCGGAAGGCTCGATCTTGTGCGCCTTCTTGTACATTGTTTCGGCACTTTCCAATTCGCCGCGCTGAACCGCAACGGTTGCAAGGCCGATGTACGGGTCCGGATGAACGCCATTGGAGCTGACGGCTTTCTTGTAGTATTCTTCAGCCTTGTCCAGCTCACCCATGAACAGGTAGCATTCACCGAGTTCCTTGTTGATTTCGTAATCCAGATGACCACTCATATTGTTCCCCTCCATGTCTCCTTCACCCGGAGGGCCGGGCAGAAAATATCTCCATGGCCACTCTTGGCCGACAATGATCTAGCAATCGGTGTGCCAACGAATCATGAACATCGTCCCAGAAGACCGAATAGAAGCACGCAACATATTGATAAAACACACCTTATATCATACACTCATTAAATGATGAGAGCCTTCCACATCAAAGAAACCCTGGTGATCAGGAAGATTCTACCGCCCGCCCAAGCACGATTCCAGCCTCCAGCCGACGCCAGCCATACCGTTGACGCCGTTTTGTTTTGAAAACGGCAAAAGTCATACAATCAAGCTGGTTATTAAATTGGAACGAGAGTTGCTTATCCTTCTTCGAACCCGACGGAAAACCATACCCGCCGGGAACCGAATTATCGCAGAGAACGTAGGAGGATAAAGGCATGCGACAGCTTTTCGAAAGCCAACTCGACGTAACGGCCAAGGTCATGGACCTGAGGCTGCAACGTCAAAATATCGTCACAGGCAACATCGCCAACGTGAATACCCCTGGGTACAAAGCGCGCAGGCTTGAATTCGAGGAGAAAATGCAGGATGCGCTCAATCAGAACGCACTGGGAAAAATGACCCGCACCGCACCGTCCCACCTCCCCTCGACATTCGATCCCACCGGTTTCGCCGGTGAGGGACTTCAGGACTTCAAGGCACGGGAAATCTACGGCCAGGACTCGGTGAATCTCGACAAGGAAATGGCGACCAACGCCAAGAACACCATGATGTACAACGCCCTTGCCTCAGTCATCAAAAAGAGTTTCGACGGGATGAACAAGGTCATTCAAGAAGGGAGCAAGTAAATGGACTTCATGACCGCAATGGACATCAGCGCATCCGGCCTCACGGCCCAACGCGCCCAGCTCAACGTTATTTCCATGAACATGGCCAACATCCGGACCACCAAAACCACTGACGGCGGCCCATATCAGCGCAAGTCGGTCTCTTTTGAAGCAACTCCGGTCTATTCTCCCTTTGACTCGGCCATGCAAGAGCAGCTCAACCGCAACCTGGAAGGTGTCAAGGTACTCGGCGTGACCGCCGACCAACGTCCCTTCCAGCAGGTCTATGACCCGAGCCACCCCGATGCCAACGACCAGGGCTATGTCACTTACCCCGACATCAACGTTGTCGAGGAAATGGCCAACATGATGCAGGCCATGCGCGGATACGAGGCCAACGTGCAAACCATCGAGGCCGCCAAGCGCATGTTCCAGAAGGCCCTTCAGATCGGTTTGGGTTAAGGACAAGGAGAAGAGTAAATGGTTATCAAAAGCGTCGCCATCAATGCCTATCAGAGTGCCATGGACCTCCGCCGCCGTTCAGTGGAATCCACGGTGTCGGACAGCCTCAGGAAACCGCAGGAACCTGTTAACGGATTCGACCAAACCCTGAAGTCATCCCTGGAGAAGGTCAACGATCTGCAGTCTGAAAAAAAGGTGATGATCGAGGAATTCGCATCGGGAAAGACCCAGAATGTGCACGAATTGATGATCACCATGCAGAAGGCCGGAATGGCCATGCAAATGACCGGTGCGATCCGGAGCAAAATCATGACCTCGTACAAAGAGATCATGCAGATGCCGTTCTAGTCGCGTTTTTCAACGAAGAGTAACAAGCAAAACGAATTAGCTGCGGGAGAGAGAACATGCCTCCGTTCGTCGCCGAATATTTATCCAAGGTTCATGGATTCTGGTCCGACCGTACCACGTCACAGCGCATACTCATGGCCGGATTGTCTGTCGCCGTGGTCATGTCTTTTGCGCTCATGATCTACTGGATGAACAAACCCGACTACAAGGTCCTGATGACCAACCTCTACCCCGAGGACGCGTCCAGGATCGTGGCCATGCTCCAGGCCGACAAAGAGGATTACGTCCTCGAAAACAACGGCCAGACCATCAAGGTTCCGGCCGGCCGGGTGTATGAACTCAGGCTCAAGGTTGCCGGTGAAGGCAACCTTCACGGCCAGGGCGTCGGTTTCGAAATCTTCGACAATGTGCAGATCGGCCAGACCGATTTTGTCCAGCACATCAACTACCAGCGTGCGCTCCAAGGCGAACTGGCCCGCACCATCACCGAATTTCCCATGGTCGAAAAGGCCAGGGTCCACCTCGTCATCCCGCAAAAATCACTTTTCATCGAGGATCAGATTTCCCCGTCGGCATCCATCGTTCTCCAACTCAAGGATAACGGCAAACTCGGCGCCGAAGAGACACAGGGCATCGTCAACCTGGTTTCCATGGCGGTCGAAGGGCTGGAACCAAAGTCCATTACCGTCACCGACATGAAGGGACGCCCCCTGTACACCCCTGAAGACGAAGCAAGCGGCATGGCCATGTCAAATACGCAGCTTGAGTACAAGGCCGAAGTCGAAGCCAAGCTGCAAAGACGCATCCTTGAACTGCTCGGACCGGCCGTGGGACCGGAAAAGGTCATTGCCCGCGTCAATACCGACCTCGATTTCAGCCAACGCACCGTGCGCAAGGAAGTGTTCGACCCCGACGGTTCCGTTGTCCGCTCCGAGACCAGGAACGAAGAAACCACTGCTGGCGCGGCCTCCCTGGCCGGAGGCGAACCTGACGCCAACTTCCGCGGCGATGGTTTTACCGGCACCCGGACCACCCAGGATTCCACCCGTGAATCCCGGACCACCAACTTCGAGATCAACAAGCAGGAAGAATCCATCATAACCCCCATGGGAGAGTTGAAAAGGTTGACCGTTGCGGTTATCGTGGATGGAACATGGGAAACCAACGCAGACGGTGAATCGGTATACGTGCCTCGCTCGGCCGAGGATATCGAACGCATCCGGACATTGATCGCCAACGCTGTCGGTTTTGACGAAGCTCGCGGTGACACCATTGAAGTGAGCAACATCTCCTTCGGCGAGCCCCAGTTGGCCGATGCCGATTCCCTGATGCGGACCATGTTGGAATATGCCCAACGTCTGGGCAAGCCGTTCCTCAACGGTCTGCTGATCTTCCTCTTCCTCATTCTGGTCGTCCGCCCGGTGATCATGGCCCTTATCCGGCCGCGTGTTGCCGAACAGGAGATCGAGGAAATGGCTGGCCTGCCCGGTTCGGAACGGCTGGCTCTGGAAGAAGATGATATGGACGAGGAAGCCATGGACGCATCAAGACGCTTGGAGAATGCCAAGAACCATGCAATCCAACTGTCCGACGACAATATTGACCAGGCAGTGCATCTGCTCAGAACCTGGCTGACCCAGGAGGCTTAGACCATGGCAGATTTCTCCGGACCTCAGAAAACGGCCATTGTACTCCTTGCCCTTGGCGAGAAGTTCACGGGGGAAGTGTTCAAGCGAATGGAACGCAACGAGATTGCGGCCGTATCCAAAGCCATGCTCGACACGGATTCCGTGCCCAAGGAAGAAGTGCTCCAGGTACTCAAGGAGTACAACGAGGCCCTGACCTATGGTGCAGACCTCCTGGTGGGCGGTCCCGAACAGGTCAAACGCATGCTCATTCAGTCCCTGGACGCCGAAACCGCCAAGTACATCATGGATTCCCTGGATATCGACACCGGCCCCACTCCCTTCCAGGAACTGCAAAACGTCAGCCCGCGCATCCTGGCCCAGATACTGCGAAACGAACATCCCCAGACCCTGGCGCTCATTCTCGGGCACCTGCACCCGGATCAGGCAGCCGAACTCATTCAGAACCTCCCGGCAGGCGTCCGTGCAGAGGTGCTCATGCGCCTGGCCAAACTGGAAGCCGTTGCAGAGGAGATGCTCATGGAAGTCGACAAGGTTCTGCAAAGCCAGCTCATTGCCATGGGCGGCAAGGAAGGCAAGAAGGTCGGCGGCGTCAACGCTGTTGCAGAAATTCTCAACGCCGTGGACCGCAATACCGAAGAAGAAGTTCTCTCCGAGATCGAAGAAGAATCCACCCAAATGGCCGAGGACATCCGAAACCTCATGTTCGTGTTCGAGGACGTCAAGGGTGTCGACGACATAGCCATCCGCGAGCTGCTCAAGGAGGTCTCCAACGAAGACCTCACCGTGGCCCTCAAGGGTGCGAGCGAAGACCTGCGCGACAAGTTCTTCAAGAACCTGTCGGAACGCGCCTCCGCAATGATCAAGGAAGACCTGGAAATCATGCCGCCCAAGAAGCTCAGTGAAGTGGAAGCAGCCCAGCAGTCCATCGTCAAGACCGTCCGCCGACTGGAGGACGAGGGCAAGATCGTCATAAGCCGAGGCGGTAGCGATGTCTTTGTCTAAACACGTCTTGAACCGCGCGCAACTGACCGGAAAGGTCGTCATCGGCATGGGTTCGCCCGGTCCGGACGAGATGACCATTCAGGAAATCGAAGGCAAGCGGCAGCTTATTTGGGACGCTGCCACCAATGACGAATACCTGAATCGCGTCAAGGAAAAAGCCAGGGAAGCGGCCAAGGAAATCAAGATGCTGGCGGAGCTTGAAGCCGAAGCGCTGCGCGCCACTGCCAAACACGACGGGTATGCCGAAGGATTGGCCCAGGCTCAGGAGACCGTGGACCAGCATATCAAGGACATCTCGACCCAGGCCGAAAACCTGCTGGCCCAACTCGGGGCACAGGGAAACACCATTTTCGAAGACCGCCGCCAGGATATCATCGGCCTGATCAAACTGGCCGTCAGCAAAACCCTCAAGGTGGAGTTGGATGAGAAACGCACCGCTTCACTGGAGGCCCTGATGCGCGAAGCCCTGGACCGCATCGAAGCCCAGCGGCAACTGGAAATCAGGTGCAGCCCGGATGAGGTTGCCGAACTCGAAGAATTCATCCGCACCATTCAGGAGCGCAATTCAGCCCTCAAGTATTGGACCGTCAAGGGCGACCCCACCATCCAATCCGGCGGCGTGGTCGTGGAAGCGGCCGGGGGCAAGGTGGACAACACCATTGACACCCGCTGGAAGAGCGTAGAACCCCTTTTCGATCAACTGGCCGAGCAGATCACGGCTGCCGATCCCGAGGCGTGATCATGGGCACGGAGTCGAGACTCGGCCTGCTCGAAGACCTGGACCCCTGCCAAACCTTCGGCAAGGTCACCAAGGTGGTCGGCCTCATCGCCGAAGGACACGGCATCAAGGCACCGCTCGGCTCGGTCTGTTATCTCATGCCTCCCGGTCACGACCCCATTGCCGCTGAAGTGGTCGGATTCCGCGACGGTGCCTGCCTGTTCATGCCCTACTCGAACATGCGCGGCATCGGTCCCGGCAGCCTTATCCAGAACGCGGCCACGCCGCCCCACGTACCTGTGGGCCAGGCCATGCTCGGCCGAGCCGTGGACGCCTTTGGTGCGCCCCTGGACGGCAAGGGCGCCATCCACCCCGATACCTTCGTCCCCCTGCACAGGGAACCGCCCAACCCGCTGGAACGGCCCCGCATCGACGAACCGCTGGACGTGGGCATCCGTTCCGTGAACTCTCTTCTGACCCTCGGCAAAGGACAACGCGTCGGCATCATGGCCGGTTCCGGCGTCGGCAAATCCACCACGCTCGGCATGATGGCCCGCTATACCAAGGCGGACATCAACGTCATTGCCCTGGTGGGCGAACGCGGCAGAGAAGTGGTGGAATTCATGGAGCGCGACCTCGGTCCCGAAGGCATGTCCCGCAGCGTACTCGTGGTCGCCACCTCGGACAAAAGCCCGCTCATCCGAATGCGTGCAGCTTTCGCAGCCACAGCCATCGCCGAATTTTTCCGGGATCAGGGCAAGGACGTACTGCTGATGATGGACTCGGTCACCCGTTTCGCCATGGCGGGCCGGGAGGTCGGACTGGCAGCCGGGGAGCCTCCCACCCGCGGCGGCTACACTCCATCGGTCTTCGCCCAACTGCCCCAACTCCTGGAGCGCGCGGGCAAAAGCCGGAAGGGGTCCATCACCGGCATCTACACCGTCCTGGTGGACGGCGACGACTTCACGGAACCCATTGCGGACTCCACCCGTTCCATCCTGGACGGACATATCGTCCTGACACGCGAACTGGCCGACCTGGGTCATTACCCGGCCATCGACGTGCTCAAGTCCATCAGCCGTCTTCGCAGCGACATCACCACCAAGCAGGCCCAGGAGGACGGTCGCGCCCTGCTCCGGCACATGGCCACCTTCAAACGGGTGGAGGACATGGTCAACATCGGCGCGTACCAAAAAGGGGCCAATATGGAAGTGGACAAGGCCATCTCCATGGTCGGACCCATCAACAATTTTCTCCGTCAACTGGTGGTTGAACAGGAAACCCTGGACGGGGCATTCCAATCCATGCACGAGCTGGTCGCCGACGACCAATCAGCCGCGTCACAGGGCAAACCGATGCCCAACCAGCAGCCGAAGCCGAAACTCAACCAGCAATTGAACAGACAGAACGCCAAGAAAAACGTTCCGCCCCCTGGCAACATGAAGCTCAAGGCCCGCTAGAATATTCCCAGGAACCCGCTTTTCTTGGACGATTTCCCGGCTCCGGGCGCATCCTCACAGCAGCTCTCATCCAGGACAGACCCAACGCCCTTGACCACACTCTTCACCCCGCTGAACACGCTTCCCACCGTACCGATGACCACACCGCCCAATGCCTTGACATATTCCTTCACGGACACCCAGTAATACGGATGATCCAATGAGCCAGTCACATGGATGGGTACCAGCACGCCGAAAAGATCCTCGGACGATTTACCGCCCTGCCCTCCGGCCTGCGGCACAAGCTTGGCCTTGACCATATAGTCGATTTCACGGGTGACCAGAGATACAGCACCATGGCCTTCAGCACGCAGGCCCGGAGCCTTGACATCCAGATCGTCATTGTGCACCACGCCGTCCTTGATGGTTCCGGTCCCGGCAATGGAGCCGAACTCGGTGGAATCGGTGGCGGAAGCCTCCACCTTGCCCTCTTTGTTTTTGTGCGTGTGGGTTGTCCTGGCCATTCTTGCCAGATCGACTCCGGGAAAAATGCCGTCGGCAAGATGGAAGGAAAGCGTGCCGTTCAAGGTCTGAAGCATGGCTCGAGCCTGTTTGCCCTGACAAGTGCCGGAAGAAGCAAAATCCGCAATACCGGCATATTCCGCCTTATTTCCCACATCTTTGGACAAGGCCCCAACATTCAACTTTTCCACGGAGACCCTGTACTCCGTCTCAGGTCTTTTCCCCATGACATTGATTGTCGCCGACAGCTCCAAGATGCCGCTATAGGCTTCAGCAGACAACGGCGCAATCTTGACCACGCCGTTCCCTGAATCAACCACGGTCACCACCTTGGTGAAACGTGCTCCTCCGAGCTTCAGCTCCGCGGCCTTGGCCTCCAAATCCAGATTGAGCCGCTTGAGCTGCGCCACCGGCAAGAGCGTGTCGTCCATGATCCCGGCTTTGGCTTCATCGTGTGAAACGGTGGCGCTCCCAGCATGGGCGGGCGGCAGGTAGCGGTCCAAATCAAGGGAGCCGACATCCAGACGGGCAAAGTAGACCGGGCCGCTCTCCCCCCTGTCCACACGCCCGTTGCCCACGATGCGGGTACCGTCAAGGTCAGCCTCAAGGCTCTTCACCTCAAGGTGCCCGGGCTTGAAATCGGCCACCACAGTCCCGCCCACTTGTGTCAAAGCCGATGCATCTGCCGTAACCGGCGGTTTTCCACCCAGTGCGGCCAGAAGTTTCTTGATGTCGGCTGGATCCAGGGTAACGGTGCCGCTCACTGCTTTCACGCCCTTGGTGATCCCCTCCAGCGTGCCGTCAAGATGCATCGTCGCCCCGTAGGCAGTACAATCGAGGCCGGTAACCTGAGCGTGTTCCTTGTTGAAATTCAACGCCAGGAACTTGAAGGAACCCTGGGCATCGACCTTGCCGCCGGGAATGTCCTTGCCGCTGGCAGACAATGCGAGGTGCATGTCCATGTGGCCGTATTCCCTATTTTTCAAGTCGATTGACGATTGTCCCTTCAAGGACACCGTGCCTTTGGCGTCAGGATTCAGACATTCGAAGGCAAGGGCCAGGTCCACAGGAAACAGGGCGCCTTCGACGATCTTGCCTGTGGAGACGGTGACGCCGCGCAGAATGAACCGGGAATCCGACATCCGGTCATCCCACTCCAGACTGCCGTTGGTAATGGAGACGCCCTCCACTTCCAGGGAAAAGGGCTGCTCCTGTTCAGACTGCCCGGAACTGTTCCGGCCCACCAGATCATCCCAGTTGCCCCTGCCCTGGGCATCCCGGCCCATATTCAGGACCAGGCCGTCCAGTTCAAGCTTTCCGAATTTGACCCGGCCAAGGAACAGGGGAAAGGTCTGCACGCTTACACGAGCCGAATCCACCGAGATCATGGGCTTGGGACCGAATGACGCCGCGTTGCTCAGATGCAGACCACCCAGGGAAAGGCCCAGACGCGGAAATACGAACACATCCAGATCACCGTCAAACGTCAGGGTCCGACCGGTCTCTTCAAGCACAAGCCCGGCAATACGATCCTTATACTGATTGGGGTCCACAGTGGAGATAAAGACAACGAGAGCCGCCCCAAAAAGAATAGCGCCAAAGGCTATGCCTATGACGCTGTATTTAAGCATTTTTTTCATGGTAGCCCCTTGCTGGGATTGGCTCGTTAGCGGTTCAGAAGCTGCTTTATCGCCTGAAGTCCGTCGCGAATTTCCAGGAGGATATCACTGTGCTCGCGACTGTGAAGTTTCTTTTTGGCACCTTCGATGGTCAAGCCCTCGTCATAGAGCAGACGCTTGATCTCGCGAATGATTTCCAGGTGCTCCTCGGTGTAGAGCCGCTGCCCGCTCTCGGTCCGGACGGGATCGATCTCGTCGAACTCCCCCTCCCAGAACCGGAGCACGTAGGTCTTGACCCCGATCTCCTTGGCTGCCTGGCCAATCTTGTACCTTTTGAATCTCTGTAAATCTTCCATCACTTATGCCTATCAAATAGGGCCACTGCATTCAACACGTTTACCCAAGGATTTATCCGAAAGCAGAAAGCCCCGCTCCTGACGGAACGGGGCTTTCTGAAGATGTTCTCTCAAAACTCAGAATCTGACGGGCAAGGACTTTTCCAAAGCTTCCAGCACCTTTTTGTGCTCCTTGTCCACCTGCTTGTCCATCAGGGTCTTGGCGGGCGAACGGTAAGTCAGACGGAAGGAAAGATTCCGTTCCTCTTCCTGGCCTCCAGGAACAAACTCGGCCACCAGTTCCACGGATTCGAGGATGGCCACCCCCGCAGAAAGGATCACCTGTCTGATGGCGTCCGCATGAAGCGTTGCCGAACCAATGACAGTTACATCGCGACGGCTGGGCGGAAACACCGGCAGGGCCGTAAAGGCTATCTTGTGTGCCTCGACCATGACGCGCAACGCATCGAGGTCGAAATCGGCCAGCCAGACGTCCTTTCTGGCGTGATAATAATCGGCCATATCCGCCTTGACCTTGCCCAGGAAGCCCAATGAGGTTCCGCCGATGGTCACCTCTACGCAGGGTTCCAGATAGGCGTGTTCCGGTGCAAGGGTGAAAACGGGCATTTCCAGCTTGAGGCAATCCTCCACGAGGTGTTCCACATGGCCCTTGATGTCCAGGTAATCCGAATCCTCAGAGCCCCAGGGCCACTCGTCGGCGTGGCGCTGACCATAGAAAAGCATTCCCAGCCGGGCGTTTTCTCGGGTCTCTGTCTCGGAGTCGGCGTCGCGAACGAATTTCTTGGCCACCTCGAAAATGCGGACGTGATTGTTGCCCTGGGACAGGTTGTTCTTGAGCGTGTTCAGCAGACCCGGGGCCAGATCCGTGCGCATGACATTCTGATCCTCGGAAAGGGGATTGGCGATGAACACCCGGCCCTCTTCGGGAAGATGCAGGCGGTCCAGGTCATCGGAACCCACGAAGCTGTAATTGATGGCCTCGTTCAGTCCCACGCCCGCGCCCCAAGTCTTGATGCGCTTGATAAAGGCGTATTCGCTGATGCCACTCTCCGTATCCAGGGACTTGGCCACCTTCGGCAGTACTGCCGGGATGCGGTCGAGTCCGTAGACGCGCCCCACTTCCTCGTACAGGTCCACTTCGCGCTCAAGGTCAAGGCGGTGGGACGGTGAAGCCACGGTCCAGTTGGACGGATCACTGTCGTCCACAGTGCACCCTTCCAGGGTGAAAACCTTCTTGGCATATTCCGGCTCAAGGTCCAGTCCGAGCAGGGACATGCAGCGATCATGACGATAGCCATGGGAACGGTCCTGCCACGGCTTGGGCTCGTTGGTGACCACTCCCCTGGACACGGTGCCGCCGGAAATCTCGGCCATGAGTTGCGCCGCACGGTCGATGCAAAAGCGGTTGAGTTTCTGGTCCACGCCTCGCTCGAAACGATAGGAGGCGTCGGACGGCAAGGACAGGCGTCGGGCGGTCTTGCGGATGGTGCCCGGTCGGAAGATGGCGGCCTCCAGGAGGACGTTGGTGGAACCGGCATGCATCTCGGTATTGGCCCCCCCCATGACACCGGCCAGACCCACGGGGCGCTTGCCGTCCCAAATGAGCAGGTCGTTGGCGGTCAGGGTGCGCTCCACGGCATCCAGGGTGGTGAACTTCATTCCGTCGGTTGCCGGAGCCACGCGAAGGGTCGCGTCCTCAACGAGATCAAGGTCGTACGAATGCATGGGCTGACCCAGCTCGAACATGATATAGTTGGTCACGTCAACAATGTTGGAAATGGGACGCTGGCCCAGGGCCAGGAGCTTGAAGCGCATCCAGTCCGGGGACTTGCGTGTCTCCACTCCACGGATGACGCGACCGTTGAAAAGCGGGCACAGTTCGGGATCGTCAATGAGGATCTTGATTTCATCGCTGGCCTGGGGGCCGGATTCCACAAGATTCAATTCAGGCATGGTCAGGGGCAGGTCAAAGGCAAGTGCGGTTTCGCGGGCAAAACCGAGTATGGACAGGCAGTCCGCCCGGTTGGGCGTGATGTCGAAGTCAAAGACCACGCGCTCCAAGGCGAGTGCGTCGACAAGCTTGTCGCCCGCCGTGAAGGAGTTGTCCAGGACCCAGATTCCCTCATGGTCCTCGGAAAAACCCAATTCGCGCTCGGAACAGATCATGCCCATGGACTTGACGCCGCGCAGCTTGGCCTTCTTGATCTTCATACCGTCGGGCATGGTGCTGCCGACCATGGCCACGGGAACATTCTGTCCCTTGGCCACGTTGGGCGCTCCGCACACGATGGTCAGGGTCTCGGGGCCGCCCACGTCCACGGTGCAGATCGAAAGATGGTCCGACTCGGGGTGCGTTTCACGTTCCACAACATGCCCGACCACGATGTCCTTGACGCTCTCGAAGGGATCGGAGATGCCTTCAAGCTCAAGGCCGAGCATGGTCAGTTTATCACCAAGGACCTGGATGTCGCCTTCGTAAGGGACGAACTCCCGCAACCAATTCAAGCTAACTAACATTGAATGCCTCCGGCGGCCGGGGGAAGGGGAGAGGAGGAACCCTTTGAAAAGGGCTTCCCCTCTCCCC
>NZ_QTZO01000018.1 GCF_004025585.1 Pseudodesulfovibrio sp. S3 | reverse complement strand
CAGTGGAGCCGCGCTACAGGCTCTTGGTCCCGATTCCAGGATCACAGCCCAAAAAAGGCGTTTTTGCCTACTTTTGTCGCCTTGAACAAAAGTAGGGCGCTGTAAGAGCGCAACACTTCAAAAGGATATAGAGCCTAACCCTCACCGCGAATGCGCTCCGTATCAAACAATCCCCCAAAACCTATGATGAAATCTGCCGCCCCGAAAAACCGAAGAGCCTAATCCAACAAGAAAATCACACCACCCCCACAACCCCTTACAACGCCGAACAATTGGTCCCGAAGCCTAGAGCCTGTCTCAGGCGGCGAAGCGCAGCCCGATTGAGTCCACAGGGTGGACAGTCGTTTCGGGCAGCGAAAGCCGCCTACAGGCTCTTGGCTTCGGGGCCAGGCTCACAGCGCGAAAAAGGCGTTTTTGCCTACTTTTGTCGCCTCGGACAAAAGTAGGGCGCTGTAAGAGCGCAACACTTCAAAAGGATATAGAGCCTAACTTCCACCGCGAATGCGCTACGTTTCAAATAAATTCCAACTCTTCATATGGAGAACGCGTTCATCTCCACCGCGAATGCGCTACGTATCAAAGAAGCAACGACACCTCGTATAGGCATGACGAATACATGATCACCGCGAATGCGCTATGAATAACAAAAAGGCCGCTTGAATCATCAAGCGGCCTGTGTTTTCAGCTAAATATAGTTCGGATAATCCGTGCACAAAAGGTGAAGCGGCGCTTCATCCTCCTCGATCTCGGGGAACCTGGCCTGGGGCTGGTGAAACCTGTTGTCGGTGTTGTCGTCGTTGACCGACGACACCTCGCCGACCAGGACCTTTCCCTTGCCCGGTTCTCCGTAGAAGCGGTGGTACATGCCCTGTTCCAGGAAGATGGATTCGCCGGGCGTCAGGATGACCTTGCCGCCGGGTTTTACGGTGCGCGCAAAGCCGTCCACCGAGACGGTGATGGGCTCGGTGCCGAGTTCCTCTGCTGGGGTGGAGCCGTACAGTTCGATGACCAGATTGCCGCCGCCCCGGTTGATGATGTCCTCGGTCTTGGCCCAGTGGAAGTGCATGGGGCAGATCTGGTTCTCTCGGATGATCATGATCTTTTCCGCGTATTTCTTCGGGTGTCCGGCGGCCAGGTTGCCGTTGCGGATGGTGAACAGGATCAGGCCGCGCTGTTCGAAATCGCCTGCGCCGTAGTCGGTCAGGTCCCATCCGAGCTGATTCTTCACGACCTCGGAGTCGCCCTTTCCCTTCCAGTCGTCAGGCCCCCAGAAGGCCCAGGGCGGCAGTGCGAACTTGAAGGAGGCATAGAATTCCTTGGCATCACTGATGAGGGCATTGATTTGGCTTCGTTTCATGAAATCCTTCTAGGTGAGGCGGTGTGCTCCGTCAAGGGGCCGGTTGGACATGACGCCGTGGGGTAGGGCATACTGCATCCATGCCGCTTCACGAAATTACCATACGTACCTTTGGAAACGCCACCCATCGGCAGCAGGTCGTCGAACTGTGGCAGACGGTTTTCGGATATTCAGCCTCCTACAATGCCCCGGAATTCGTCATCGACAGGAAAACAGACCATGACGACCTCTTTTTCGTGGCTTTGGATGGAGATGCGGTGGTCGGCACGGTCATGGCCGGGTACGACGGCCATCGGGGATGGATATATTCTTTGGCCGTTCACCCGGACCAGCGCAAACAGGGCATAGGTTCCATGCTGCTCGATCATGCGCAGCGGGCGTTGGCAAAGCTCGGCTGCTTCAAGGTCAACCTCCAGATCCTGAAGACCAACGAGGCAGTGCGAAAATTCTATGAAGCCAACGGGTTCGCCGTTGAAGATCGCCTCAGCATGGGCAAACGGCTGGATTAGCTTGCCGGGCGGACCAGGATGACGACCCGGCGATTCATGGACTGGTTGTCAGGGATGCTGTTGCCCGCCTTGTCCGTGTTCGGGGCAAGGGGGCGGGTGTCGGCCAGCCCCATGACCTGGATGTCGTTCTTGGGGAAGCCCTGGGCGATGAAAAAGCGGGCCACTGAGGAGGCGCGGGCGCTGGACAGTTCCCAATTGGACGGGAACTGGGACGACTTGATGGGCAGATTGTCGGAATGCCCTTCGACGGTCAGTTTATAGTGGGCGTCGGTCAGGGGGCGGGCCAGTTTGTTCAGGATGTCGACCGCCTCCGGGGTCAGGTCCGCACTGCCCAGGGGGAAGAACACTCCGCCCTTGAGGTTGATGGCCACCGCGTCAGGGCGCAGCTTGAGATTGACTGCCCTGGATTCGCGGCCGATGAGTTTGGCCAGCTCCAGTTCCAGTTCGAACAGGTTCTTTGATTTTTTTTCTTCCTGGCTCATGGGCTGCTGGTCCGGGCGGTTGCTCGGCGCAGCCTTGCCTTTCATGGCCTCGGCCAGGACGCCGGACATGGCTTCATAGCGGTTGGGATCGACCTTGGACACGGAGAGCATGACCACGAAAAAGCAGAGGATCAGCGTCATCATGTCGGCCAGGGTCAGGCGCCAGCCGCCGTCCGGGACAGGCCGTTTCCGCTTGGGTATGAAGTTGCCGGGAATCTGCATGACTGTCTACTTTCCGGTGGTGATGGAGGACCATTTGCTCGGCGGCAGATACCCCTTGAGCTTGTCCATGATGATGGGCGCGGGTGTCTTGTCCTTGATGAACAGGATGCCGTCGCGGATGACGCACATGAGGATGGTGCGTTCCTCGATGCGCCGTTCCACCTTGGTGGCGATGGGGGTATAGATCATGTTGGCGAACAGGGCTCCGTACAGGGTGGTGGTCAGGGCCGTGGCCATGGCCGGACCGATGCGGGTCACGTCGTCGCCCATGGTCTGCATCATGGCGATCAGTCCGATGAGCGTGCCGATGATGCCAAAGGCCGGGGACAGGGAGGCCATGGTCCGGTATATGCCTGCGGCGTTGAACTCCTGCTCGTGGTATTGCTGGATGCGGTTGTTGAGAATCTCTCCGAGTTCCTTTTTCGAGTAGCCGTCCACCAGCATCTGCAACCCGTCGCGCAGGAATTCGTTTTCCATTTTCTTGAGGGATTTTTCCAGGTGCTCTTCGCCCTTGGAGGAAGCGGTCCTGGACAGCTCCACGATATCCTTGATGTAGTCGCCGATGGGCAGTTCTTCGGCCTTGAAGGCGGACATGAACAGCCCCATGACGCGCATGACCTCCCGCAGGGGGTAGCAGATGAAGGTGGCTGCGATGGTGCCGCCCAGCACGATGGCCAGGCCCGGTCCGTTCAGGAAGACCTGGACCGAATCCGTGGCGGAGATGGTGGCGGCACAAAGAACGAAGATGCCCGCGATGATGCCGAAAATGGTTGCGATATTCACTAGACGGCCACCCCTTTCGAAATTTTGATCAGTTCAATGAGTTCGTCGGATACGTCCTCGGCTTCAGCCGGATTGGCCGGGCCGCGCTCCTTGGCCTCGTCCTGGACGATCTGGGCGATCTTCTTGGACAGGTTGCCGAGGATCTTTTCGCGGGATTCGCCGTCCGCAACCGAGAGCAGCACGCCGAGTTTGTAATACCCGAGTTTGGCAAAGGCTTCCTTGCACGTGGCGTTGTCGACGAACACGATGTCGTTGACGTCTTCAAGGTCGGAGATTTTCTTTTTCTTGCGTTTGACCCGCTTGAAAAAGTCCTCTTCCTGGTCTTTGGCCCAGGTCAGGGCGGCCCCCTTGTGGAAGAAGAAGAGGGTCTCCGGGATCTCCATGTTGGCCATTTTCTTGTACAAGACATCGGTCTGGGCTTCCACTTCCGCGGCCAGGTCATGGATGTCGATGTATTCCAATTCCGGTTCCAGGGCGTTGGACTTGGACAGCTCCTTGTGCAGGTTGGAAGCCACTTGGAAAAAGGTCTCCAGGTCGTTCACCTTGACGTAGCGCTCGGCAAAGGCCTTGCCCGGTCCATGGGATGTCAGGGTGACCAGCTTGAGGGCCGCCAGTTGATCCAGAGCGCTGTCGATCTCGAGTTGGGTCACGAGCAGGATATTCTTTATCTGTTTGGACAAGTCGGGAATGGCGATGCCCATTTTGTGGTTGGGTATGCGTTTGGCCTCGGCTGTCTGCATGGAGATATGGCAGCGGTGGGCCATTTCAAGGATGCGGCAGATGCTCAGGAAGGAATTCTTGTGCGTTTTGTTGGGGTTGATGTCGCCTGCCTTGCGTACCCGTTTTATAAGGAGTTTGGTCAGGTGTTGGATGGTTTTCGGGCAGCGCTCGATCATGGCCTGGATGACCTGCTCGGTCAGGAGCATCAGGTCGCAGAATTCCGCGGCTTCGGCGCTTTCGGTGCGGTCGACTTTGCTCAACACGCTCATTTCGCCGAAGATCTCGCCGCGTTCCAGTTTGTCGAGCACTATTCGCTTGCCGTTGGCGGATCGATACAAGGTCACGGACCCCTTGCGAATCATGTAGGCAACGGTGCCCTTCTGGCCTTCTTTGTATATGGATTGGCCCTTGAAGTAGGACTTGATATTCTGGTCGCTTTTGGTGGTCATGGTCTTCCCTTTTCCCGGTGTATGAACACTGTGCATCCCTTTGATGTCTGGATTAAGGCTTGTGTATCGTATCTTCTTTTTTGTTAATGTACAATCTTGTGAGGGCGGGGACAATTAGAAGTTCAGTAAAAACGAGGATAAGGCTGGTGTAATCCGTTCGAGGCGGCAGGAGGACACCATGGAAAAAAAAGTGGCCTTTGCTGTCCGCTGAGGGTATAGGGAAATCCTGCTCTGCTGTTATGGCCGGAATATGAAGACGGTATGCCCTGTCTTCTCAATGAGAAAGGAGCAAATAATGGGTTTATTTTCAAATAAGAAGTCTAAAGAAAGCTCAGAACTTAACGCCTTTCTTGGCGTGGGCACCGAATACAGAGGAAAGCTTGATTTCGTCGGCACGGTTCGTATCGACGGTCATTTTGAAGGCGAAATTTCCACTGACGGTGTTTTGATATTGGGTCGCAAGGCCTTCATAGAAGGCACTGTGCGAGTGGGGCAGCTGTCCTCCTGTGGTGAAATCCGTGGCGACGTGTTCGTCAAGGAAAGTGCCGTGTTCGAGAAGACGAGCGTGCTCAAGGGCAGTTTGAACGCCCCGGTGCTGGTGGTGGAAAAGGGGGCCGTGGTCGAAGGTTCCATTACCATGCCAAGGGACGAGGCGCCCGCCATCAAGCCCAAAGTTGTATCTGCGAATTTTGGTGGCCCGACAAGTGTGTCCTCCACAAAGGAGCCCCCTGTAGCCAAGACCGGCTCCGATGCTACCGGAGCGTAACGGAGGTTTATGATGTTCGAACTGGTTATTGAAAATAACGGAGTTGAATACATCGCTTTTTCTGCCGAGAAGAAGCGTGAGGTGGAGCTGGTTCTGCAGCGTCATACTCGTTCCCTGACCGACGGCACGGCTTACATTCGTGAGGCCAAGGCCAAGAAATAATCGATCGTGATTACGGTCCGGTTTTTCCCGTAGTAAGAATGGAACACCCCCCGTGCAGGATATCTGCGCCGGGGGTGTTCTTTTCTGCCCCTTGTCATGACTCTATGGGTGTCGGCATCGGTTTACTGTCGTCACGATATATGAGAAAGTCCGCGTGACTTTTACGGGAGTTATTTATGGAAAAAATTATTTTGGTGCATGTGACCGGCAGTGACCGGCCAGGTTTGACGGCAGAGCTGTCCGACGTGTTGGCAGGATACGACGTGGACGTGCTCGACATCGGTCAGGTGGTCATTCACAATTTTCTCACCCTCGGCATCCTCATTCGGCTGCCTGCCAATTCCCAGCCGGTGCTGAAAGATCTGCTCTTCAAGGCGCATGAACTGGGCGTGACCATGAGGCTGCATCCGCTGGCTGAGGACAAATACTCCTCTTGGGTCGGTGACGCAAACAAGCCCCGCTACATAATCACCTTGTTGTCCCGCTCTGTCACGGCAGAGCAGGTGGCGGCCATCACCCGTGTGGTTGCGGATTCGGGATTGAATATCGACACCATCCATAGGCTGTCCGGCCGGGTGCCGCTTGATTGCAACGACTACGAGTGTTCGCGCGGCTGCGTGGAGTTCACCGTGCGCGGCACGCCCGGCGATGTTGGTGATATTCGTTTGAAATTCCTGCGAATTTCTTCTGAATTGATGGTGGATATCGCCTTTCAGGAAGACAACATTTTCCGTCGCAACCGTCGGCTTGTCGCCTTTGACATGGATTCCACCCTGATCCAGGCCGAGGTCATCGACGAACTGGCCAAAGAGGCGGGCGTGGGTGAACAGGTGGCTGCCATCACCGAAGCCGCCATGCGCGGCGAATTGGATTTCAAGCAGTCCCTGAGGAAGAGGCTCTCATTGCTCGAAGGACTGGACGAGTCCGTGCTCCAGCGGGTGGCTGACCGGCTGCCCATGTCCGAGGGCGCGGAAAAGCTTATCTCCAATCTCAAGAACGTGGGCTACAAGATCGCCATCCTGTCCGGCGGATTTACCTATTTTGGCGACATCCTGAAAAAACGGTTCGGCATTGATTACGTCTACGCCAACGAATTGGAAATCAAGGACGGCAAGCTTACGGGCAGGGCTTTGGGCGATATAGTGGACGCCGAGAAAAAGGCCGAGCTGCTTCAGTCCATTGCCGACTTGGAGGGAATTTCCCTGCAACAGGTCATTGCCGTGGGCGACGGAGCCAACGATCTGCCCATGCTCAATCTCGCGGGGCTGGGCATCGCGTTCCATGCCAAGCCCAAGGTCAAGGAGGGGGCACGGCAGGCCATCTCCACACTGGGCCTGGACGCTATCCTTTATCTCATCGGCGTCCGCGATCACGAAGCCCTGTAGGGTGGCCTCCAGCGGTCGGGGGAAGGGGAGGACAACCTTTTGAGAAAGGCCTTTCCTCCCCTTCCCCCGAACCCCCCATCGCCTCCTTTCCCAAAACTGTTTGTATCGCTGCGCGAGGCTCCCCACAGGTTTGTCCCGGTTCGGAGCGATTCGGATGCCAAAGGCGTCCGACAGCGGCTCTTTCCCGATGCGCTCGGGCTCTCCCAAGCCGCCCTCAATCGAAGATTGTACAAATGAAACAGGGCTGGTAATGGATTGACACCATTCATTTCCCGTTGGAGGACCATCATGTTCGATTCCGACCGACCCTATACTCTGGATTCCGTGGTCCGCATGGCCCTGGGGGCAGGGTTCCTCATCGGCCTGGTCTGGCTGCTGGGTTATCTGTCCAGTGCGCTTGTCCCGTTCGTGGCCGCGTTGCTCATGGCCTACCTGCTCAATCCTTTGGCCTGTTTCTTTGAAAAATATGTCAGGAACCGGAGTTTGGCGGTCCTGTTGACCATCCTTGTGCTGTTCGGCGTCATTGCCGCGATAGTCCTTCTGGTTGTGCCCATGATGGTGTCGGAATTCGTGCACATGGGCCAGGTCCTGTCGCAACTGATGTCCAATACGGAATTCGCCGACAAGGTGGCGAGCAGCCTTCCGCCGGATATCTGGAATTGGCTGCGGGAGACCGTGCAGAAGCCCGAGGTCCAGGAGATGTTCTCCTCCGAAGGGGTGATGAAGGCGGCCCGGTCGCTTCTGACGACCGTGGTTCCGGGAATCAGGGGCATGGCCCAGGGGGCACTGAATGTGGTGGCCGGACTGATCGGATTGTTCGTCATCCTGCTGTACGTGATCTTTCTGCTGGCCGACTTCGGCAGGATCAAGGCCAATTGGCAGGAATACCTTCCCCAGAGTTACCGGGATGGTATTACCGGATTTCTCGGTGAGTTCGAGAAGACCATGGGGCTGTATTTCCGCGGTCAGATCATCGTCTGTCTTCTGGTGGGCGTGTTCATGTCCACGGGATTCGTGCTCATCGGCCTGCCGTTGGGCCTTGTGCTCGGTATGCTCATCGGGCTTTTGAATATCGCTCCGTATCTGGGGGTTGCCGGTGCGGTCCCGGCCGTGCTCCTGGCGGCGTTGAACTCACTGGAAGCGGGCGAATCCGTTTGGGTAGGCATCGGCCTTGTCGTGGCCGTCATGTCCGTGGTCCAGGTCATCCAGGACGTTGTCCTGGTGCCGAAAATCCAGGGCGAAAGCCTGGGGCTGTCTCCCTGGCTCATTCTCCTGTCCCTGTCTGTCTGGGGCAAGCTTCTCGGCTTTTTGGGCCTGCTCATCGCCCTGCCCATGTCCTGCCTGTGCCTGTCGTACTACCGCAGGATGTTGGCCAAAAAAGAGATCGCTTCGTAATGCACTTCTGTCTCTAGAGTGTTTGGTCTTTGGTGATGGGCATGGGCATCTGCGCGGCACTCATTGTCGCGGGAGCGGTGTGGGAAGCTGAAGCCGGCGGAATGGTCTTCTTGCGCTACGGGGCGGATCAACGTTGGGGGTGATCCTGTTCAAAAGGAAGGATCATATAGAATTCATTGCCTTTTTCCGTGTGGGAATAGCCGACCTTGCCACCGTGAAGCTCGACCACCTGTCGGACAAAGTACAGGCCGCGGCCCGTGCCGGATTCATGGGCCACATTCCCGGCGCGGAAGCCCGGCTTGAACACTTCCATGGGGTCTTCCAGGTTGAGCGGGTGCCCGGTGGAGGTGACCCATATGCGGATGCCAGGGTGGCCCGGCGCAAAAAAATCCTTGATGATCCGCCATCCGTAGGACACGAATTTTCCATCACGCCCATCGGCCAGAACGACGTTTTCCGTGTATTTGAGGGCATTGGACAAGAGGTTGTCGAGCACCTGTGACATGAGGCCCCGGTCAAGTATCAGTCGGATAATCTGATCGTGAGCGCCACCCATACCGAGATTGATCTGAATGCCCCGTTCCTCGAACCTGTGCCGGAAGCGTTCGACGAGCGGATTTATGATTGTTGTATGCAGGTTGACTTCCCGCTTATCCAGGACATAACGCCCTTCCTCGAAATGACGTCTGCGGAGCAGTGCCTCAAGGAACATGGACGTGGATTCATAGTGACTGTAAATCTCCTGATACTGCGCCTCAATGCCGCTGGCGATTTCGGCCAGTCGATTGCCCTCCCGGATCATGTCCGGATTGTCGCATTGTGTCATCATGACCAAGGTTTCGGAGGTGACCAGGTGCAGTTCCTCGATTTTCCGTTTCAACCGGTTGAAATAGAGTTTGAAATACATGTTGGGCACAATGACATTATGCCCGATGTCCTGGACCATGGATTTGATGAAGCGGATGTGTTCGCGGTTGCGGGCGCGGATGATGCGGTGATGGAGTTGAAATCCGACGCGGTTGACGAATTTTTCCAGGAAGAGCCGGGCGTGTCCCGGCAGCGTTGAGCAGGGGTGCATGACAAAGCAGCCGATGATGTTGTTGGGCGGCACGAAGGTGAGCATGTCGTTGTATTCCGGGTTGCCCTGGATGGGGATGAACATATGATCGTTTGATACGGTCAGACGTTCGTTGAATTCGTGGTCCCAGGTCCGGGTCGACTCCATGTTGGCTTTGTTCGTGGAACAGGCAGCCAGGGAAAAGGTCTCTTCGTCCTCCAGGATGTACATGCAGGCTTCCATGTTGAACAGGGCGCGGGGAATGGCCATGCAGATTGCATAGAACATTTCGCGTCCACGCAGTTCCTGGGCCAGTTCGAAGAAAATGTTCAGGGCGCGTATCTGGCGCATGGAAAAATCGTAGCCTTCGTAATCGACCAGTTTTTCCTCTATGCGGGTGACCATAAGCTCCAAACGTTCTTGGTCCGAGAGACTGAGCAGGTCTGCATCGGGTCTTTCGGGCACCTTGTTGCCCATGCCGGAGTCGTCCATTTTTATACCCTGTCGTCCAAGCCTGAAGTTATGATTAGAGCAACCATACCTGTAGGGAGGCCTCATGACAAGAAAAGGTGAGAAATATTATTATCTCAGCTCAGGGAGGGGTATAAAAGGCGAAAGGGCCGCTGTTGCGGCCCTTTCTGGGTTAGAGGTCTGCTTTTGAGGAGGGGTTTGAGGTTGGTACTGCTTTCAAGGGAGGTATGGTATATGCGTAAAGGCCTATTTTCTGGTTCGTGCCATCCTGGTGGGATGGGGGGTATTCACCCGGACGGGCACGGGAACCAAGGCCGTTATGCCGAATTTTTCTCCCACTTCCCGGACGCCCTGATCGGCGTCCGGGTTGGTGAGGAGGGGCCGCCGTAATACTACGGCGACCAGGATGCTGAGAGTGAAAGTGACTGCGTCGATCATGCACTCTTTAAAGCATAGGTCGTGCCAACCGTGATAACCGTGTTATTGCAGCAGGTTATAAAATCACAGACTGCTTGCAAATTGTGCAGTGTGCGTGATGTTGCACATTGACGTGTGCACTCTTGCACAAAAGTGTAGGGCGCGGCGTTTTCCGGCGTGCAATCGGGGACGGATGTGTGTGCGCTTCGAATCAGTATGCCAGGAGGGCGTAGGCAAGCCCTACCAGGGCTATGCTCGCGCAACGAAAGAGCTGATTGGCCATGATGAGATTGAAGGCCATGCGCGGGCGGAAGATGCCGGCATAGTAGGGAAACTGGTGTCTGAAGGCGCGCACCGGGGAGGAGAGCACGTTGCCGAGCATCAAGGCCAGGATGACCTGGGTCTGGGTCAAGCTGGTGTCCGCAATGAGTGCGCTGGCCACGGCCAGACCGGCGGTGAACTCGGCGGCCGTGTGAAAGGCCACGATGGACAGTGCCTCGGGCGGCAAAAAGGTGAACAATGGAATGCCGCTGGCCATGATGCCTTCCAACCAGGAAAACATGCCGAGTTGCTTGAACACAAAGAAGAGGGTGTATACGGGGCAGGTGATGTAAAGCACCTTGGGAAGTCGCTTCCTGAAACGCTTCCAGGCCTGTTGCAGCGCCTTGTCCAGCTTGATCCGGAAGTGTTTCCAAATGAGGCGGGCCATTGCCATGGGGCGCCTTTTCAGCCTCGGCCAAGTGATTTTCACGAAGGCCTTGGAATCGTTTTTGCCCCTTATCTCCTCCAGTCTGCAGGGAAGGCACCCCTCCGGAATGGGCGGCAGCAGGAACTTTCCGGCAAAGACGATAGCCGTGGTACGGAGGACGGCGGCAAAGGCGGTCAGCCCAACATAGATGAATGCTGCCGGACCGATGAAAGGTGCGGCGATGAAAAAAATGGTCGGCAGGTGCAGGAAGTAGGTGGGCAAAGAGTTGAACAGGTTGGACAGGATCAGTTCGCGGTCTGAGATGGTGCCTTTTTCGTGGGCCTCGGAAAGCATGGTGTTGGCCGTGATGCCGGAGAAGAAAGCCATGGTGAAGCTGGCGGCGGATACGTCTTTGAGCCGGGCGCGGCGGGCCAGCGGGTCTGCCAGCTTGGCGGCATACTGGGTCCACTGCAGGGACTCGATGAGGATGCCGACCAGCAGGCCCACGGAAATAAAGAAGGTCAGCCGGATCAGGGGCCAGAATAGGCCGTTCCAGAGTGTCGGCCAGGAAAGGTCGAGTTCCATCTATTTTTTCTTGGGTTTGACCTTGATCTTGCGGACCTGGGCCATTTCGTCTTCAGGCATGTAGAAGGTGTTCTTGTCGCCCGGGAATGTTCCGCGCCTGACCTCGGCGCAGTAGCGTTCCAGAGCCTTGCGGGACTCGTCGCCCAGTTCGGCGAAGCGGCGCACGAATTTGGGGGTGAACCGGTCGAAAAGGCCGAGGGTGTCGTGATAGACGAGAATCTGGCCGTCGGTGATGTTGCCTGCGCCGATGCCGATGGTCGGGATGGTCAGGGAGTCGGTGATCAACTCGGCGGCCTCCACCGGAATGGCTTCCAACACCACGCAGAACGCCCCGGCCTCTTCTACGGCTTTGGCGTCTTCGATCAGTGCGCGGGTGGCGTCGGCAGATTTGCCCTGAGCCTTGAACCCGCCGAATTTGGCCACGTGCTGTGGGGTCAGGCCCACATGGGCCATGACCGGGATGCCTGCGGCAACCAGGGCCGTGATCTGCGGGACCACGGGGATACCGCCTTCGAGTTTGACGGCCTTGGCGCGGCCTTCGGAGATGATTCGGCCGCCGTTTTCCAGGGCCTTGTCCACCGTGGCAAAGGACATGAAAGGCATATCCGCCACGAGCAGGGCGTGTTTGACACCCCGGCTGGTGGCCCGGGTGTGGTGGATCATTTCGTCCACGGTCACGGAAAGGGTGTCTTCATGGCCGAGCACAACCATGGCCAGGGAATCTCCTACCAGCACGAGATCAACGCCTGCCTGGTCTACGAGGAGTCCCGAGGAATAGTCGTAGGCGGTCATGCAGCAGATCTTTTCAGCACCCTTCATGGCCTGGATATCAGGCGCGGAGATGGGTTTGGCCTTGGCCGGAGAGGGGGTGGGATTGGTGGTACTCATGGCCGAAAGAGTATGGCCGCCGGGCCTTCGAGTCAAGGGGTGTCACGTAAAACGGGAAGGGCTGCCGGGGAAAGGGGGTCCTTCCTGACGGATTGGCCATCCTTGACGGTCTTTAAAGGTCCGCAGGTCGGACCCCGGCCAAGTGCGCATGGACGGCAAACGGGCCGCCCGATGGATCGGACGGCCCGTTGGATACGTGCGTTTCTCTGTTCCGGTTACAATGAGGCGAGGTTCTGAAGAACCCAGATGACGCGGCCCACGGTGCGGGCGTCCATCTCCTTGGCCGGAATGGTCAGGTCGGAGTAGCTGTCGTTGTCCGCCTTGAGCAGGAAGGTGTCTCCCTGATGAAAGACTCTGCGGATGGTCAGTCCCTGATGAGGGAAGTATACCGCACAGAGGTCGCCGTCGGGATGCTCGCTCTGGTCGCGGTCAATGCCGACAAAGGCGCCGCGTGCAATGACGGGATCCATGCTTGCGGAGTCCACTTTGACCACCAGGAGTTTGGGGCGACAGAAGGATTCCGGGACCGAGAGCTCTTCAATGGGCTTGGCCTCCCATGCATTGGCTTCCTTGTTTGCACCGGCCATGGTGGAAACGGGAACCACGCGGCTGCGGGAGTTCATTCTGCCATAGGGGGTGGGCGCCTCGCGCAACAGGGTGTCTGCCGGAACCTTGGCCTTGTCGGCGTTGATGTATACGGGTTCGACACCTTCGGACAGCCAATCCGGGTCCAACCCGTGGCTGCGGTACAATTTGAGGAACCAATCGGCAGGAATGGAACAGCGGCGTTTGGCGTCGGAGATGCTGGACTGACGGACATCAAGGACTTCCGCGAGCTGTACCTGCGTACGCGCTCCGGTGGCCTTCTTGATCCGTTCAAGCGCTTCTTCGAACCACTTGAGTTGTGCGTCGTCGCATCTTCTTTTTTTCTTGGGCATATCGACTCCTTGTAAACAATGACATCCTGGCCGGTTTGCGTGGTAGATGCTGTGCAACTCTCACTGCAGTCGGCCAATTAGTTTCCGTGAGGGGGGATACTCCCCAGTGTATCAAACAGGTCTTGTCTGGATTTTTCCTTAATCGGGAAAAACTCCCGGAGACCTTGGGAGTTATTCCCACGAATGTCAATATTAGCCTGCCAAAGTTTTTTTTGCAAAAGAAAAGGATGTGGGCAACAGGTGACCACATCCTCACATGTATCAGGAATAGCTATTGCAAGTATTTCATGAAAGGGCTTTTGGGTGTCATGATGAAGCGGGTGTTTTGCCCGAAGCCGCGCCGGTAGGCATCAAGGCTTCGGGTGAACGTGTAGAATTCCGGCGATTGGCTCAGGGCGTCGGCATAGATCTTGACGGCCAGGGCTTCGCCCTCGCCTCGGATGATCTCAGCCTGCATGTTCGCATCTGCCAGCAGAACAGTCCTTTCCCGGTCCGCAGTGGCCTTGATCTTGGCCGAAGCCTCAAGGCCCTCGGAGCGGTACTGCTTGGCCTGGCGTTCCCGTTCGGCCTTCATGCGGCCGTAGATGGAGCGGGCGTTTTCAGCGGGCAGGTCAGTGCGTTTGATGCGGACGTCCAACACCTCTATGCCGTAGGGCGTGAGCAGTTCCTTGGACCGGGCGGTGACTGCATCCATGATTTCCTGGCGTTTATGGGACACGACCTCGATCAGGGTGTACCGGCCCAGGGCCACGCGCAACTGGGAGCGGACAATGTCGTCCAGACGGGCCCGCGCCCCCTGAATGGTGCGGACCTTGGTATAGAAGGTCAGCGGGTCGACAATGCGCCACTTGGTGTAGGAGTCCACGTTCATGTATTTCTTGTCCGTGGTGGTGATTTCTTCGGGCTTGGCGTCGAAGTCCAGAATGCGTGCGTCAAAGAAGACCACGTTCTGGACCATGGGCAGTTTGAAGTGCAGGCCGGGGCCGAGCGCCTCATCGCCCACCGGGCGACCGAGCTGGATGACGATGGCCGTTTGGGTCTGGTCCACGGTGAAGGCCGCAGAGGTCAGGATGAACGCGCCGACTATGATCGCTATGCTGAGAAGTATCGTTGTTTTATTCATAATATTTACCTGCCTTATTGCGCTTCCTTGGGAGCGGGCTGCTTGGGCAGCTTCTCCAAGGGCAGGTAGGGTACGGATTTCTGGAGTGCGTCGTCGGACATGATCAGCTTTTCCGTTTCCGGATTCGAGAGGATCGTTTCCATGGTCTCCAGGTACATGCGCTGACGGGTGATATCCTTTGCCTTGTTGTATTCGGAAAGGACGGACAGAAAACGGGCTGCATCACCTTCGGCGCGGCGGATATTGGCTTCCTTGTAGGCGTGGGCCTCGTTGGTGATGCGTGCGGCCTCACCGCGCGATTTGGGCAGGATATCCCGTTGGTACGCTTCAGCTTCGTTGATGAAGCGGCTCTTGTCCTCGCGTGCGGAGGCGACATCCTTGAACGCGTCGATGACTTCGTCCGGCGGATGCACGTTCTGCATCTGAACAGCCACAACGGACAGACCCGTGTCGTAGAGGTTCAGGATATGCTGCATCAGCTCCCGGGTCTGGGCCTGGATTTCCTGCTTGCCGGTGGTCAGTGCGTCGTCAATCTTGCCCTTGCCGATGATTTCGCGCATGGCTGCTTCGCCCGCATGGGCCAGGGTCTGCTCGGGGTCATTGACGTTGAACAGGTAGTTCTTGGCGTCCTTGATCATGTACTGGACGATGAACTGGACTGAAACGATGTTTTCGTCGCCGGTCAGCATCAGGGATTCTTCCTTGACTTCGTGGCTGACACCCTGTTGGAAGGTTTGGGTCTTGGCCCTGCCCGTGGATCGGAAACCGAATTCAACGCGCCGAATTTGTGTCACCTTCGGGGTGAGCGCGCTTTCCACCGGGAACGGAATGTGGTAATTCGGACCCGCAGTGGTGATGCGGTTAAATTGTCCGAACTGTTTTACCACACCGACTTCGTCGGGTTCCACGATGTAGAATCCGCTGGCGATCCAGAGGACGATGAAAATCGGAATGATGAGCTTCCAGCCGGGCAGTTTGAACTTTTTGAGTTTGTCAAACTGATCTTGGAAGTCGTCAAAGCTCGGCGGCTTGCCGCCGGGGCGCCCCTGTTGTTGTTTTTGTAGTTTTTCCCAATCCCAATTCATAATGAGTCACAAGTAGGCACAATGCAGGGACAGGTCAAGGCTGAGATCAATAAAAAGCATTGTATTCTATTGCAGGGCAGCATGAAGGAAGGACGGTGATCGAGGCCCGATTCCATATATTCATCGGATTGTTCCGCCGCTTTCGGGCCTGGGTCCTTGGTCGCGAGGTGGAGGTGGTGGGGCAGTGCACCCTTTGCGGCCAGTGCTGCAAAGACATCCTGCTCAAGGATGAGGGGCGGTGGCTGCGCAGGAAATCCCAGTACGAAAAACTGGTGGCGTCAGCCCCGGAACATGCCCGGTTCCGTCTTGTCGGCCGGGATATGTCGGGGTTCCTGATCTTCTCGTGCTCCATGCTCGGGACCGACAATTGCTGCTCCTGCCATGAATCGCGTCCCGCTTTATGTAGAAATTATCCGACCAAGTCGCTATATTACCAAGGGCGACAGCTTCCGGCCGACTGCAGCTACTCATTCAAGGCTGTGACTTTCAGCGATGTACTCGCCGGGCGCAAACGGTTTCGGCCTTGTGTTTTCTCCAAAGTGCTGCAACAGGAAATCGAACAGGAAAAAAACAAACTGACATGAAAAAATTCATATTCATCCTCATAGCCGTCCTGTTGACCGGCGGTGGCGTCTGGTATTTTACCGGGGGACAGTCCACCGACAAAATCAAGGTGCTCAAGACCGATACCGTCAAGCGCGGCAATGTTTCTCGCGTGTTGGAGGCCACCGGCATCGTCAAGGCCCAGGTGGGCGCCCAGGTCAAGGTCGGGGCACAGGCCACCGGTGTGCTCGAATCCGTGCCCGTCAAGGTGGGGGACCGTGTCAGGAAGGGCGACCTCATCGCCCAGATCGACGCCCGGGAACTCCGCGCTCGCATAGCCGAGGCCCAGGCCAATCTCGAATTGGCCCGTGCCAAGCTCCAGTACATGGAAAAAAATCTGCCCAGGAAGCGATCCCTGGTGCAGCAGAAACTCGAGGCTCAGGATTCCCTGGACGTGGCCTTTCAGGACGCGGAGATCGCCCGGCATACCGTGTCCTCCTCCCTGGCCAAGCTCAAGACCCTGCAAATCCAGCTCTCCTACACCCGGATTTATTCTCCCATCGACGGGGTGGTCAGTCAGGTGGCGGCCCAGGAAGGCGAGACCATCGTCTCGGGACTGTCCGTGTCCAACCTGATCACGGTGCTTGACCCGGGCAAGCTCGAAATGTGGATATACATCGACGAAACCGACGTGGGCCGCGTGGACAAGGGGTTGCCGGTCAAATACACGGTAGACTCATTTCGCGACAAGGTCTTTGAAGGCACTGTGGACCGCATTTATCCGGAGCCGGAAATCCGCGATAACATCGTCTACTACCGCACCCTGGTGACGGTTTCCGGTGAGCAGGCCGAATCCCTTCGGCCCGAGATGACCACGCAGTGCAAGGTGGTCGTGGAAACCCGGAATGACGTGCTCACCGTGCCCAACAACGCCCTCAAGTGGGTCAAGGACCGCCAGGTCTGTTTTCGCGTGACCGACCCCAAGCTGGAGCCGGAGGAAGTTTCCCCGGAACTCGGCCTGGTCGGCCTGGAAACTTCCGAGGTGCTCGGCGGGTTGTCCGAAGGCGACACCGTGGCCACCCAGCTTGTCCTGCCCGGCGCCAAGGTCGGCAAAAAGGGCATGTGATGAGCGCAACGGCCATTTCCCTGTCCGGGATCACCAAGACCTTTTTGCAGCAAGAGGAACGCAACGGCGACGCCGATTCCGGCATCAAGGTGCTCAAGGGGATCACCCTGGACGTGGATCAGGGGGAATTCATCGCCCTGCAAGGCACTTCCGGGTCCGGCAAGTCCACCCTGTTGCATATAATAGGGCTGCTCGACCGGCCCACGGCCGGAACGTATCGGCTCCTCGGCCAGGACGCCGCCGGCCTTGACGACGACCAGCAGTCAGACATGCGCAACCAGGCCCTTGGCTTTGTGTTCCAGTCCTTTTATCTCATTCCCTATGCCACGGCTCTGGAAAACGTCATCCTGCCCGGGCTTTACTCCGGCAGGCCCAGAGGCGAGCTTGTCGCCCGTGCCGAAACCCTTCTGGAACAGGTTGGGCTGGCCGACCGCATGAACTTCAAGCCCTCCCGGTTATCCGGCGGACAACAGCAGCGCGTTGCCATGGCCCGCGCCCTGCTCAACGAACCCAAGATCATCCTGGCCGACGAGCCCACCGGGCAGCTCGACACCGCCACCTCGGACGAGATCATCAAACTCTTCCACGCCGTGCACGAGGCCGGACAAACCATGGTCCTGGTCACCCACGACGAAGACGTGGCCAAGGAAGCGGGCCGTATCATCAAACTGAGCGACGGCAGGATTACAGAGGACATCAAGCTTTGAGGAGAATGCCTCCGGCGGCCAGAGGGGACACTTTTGAAAAAGTATCCCCTCTGGACTCCCCTTCAAAATTGTTTGGCGTGCCTTCGGCGGGGTGTCGGGGTTGGCTGGATTCGGAGTATATTAGGCATTGATTTGATACGCAGTGATGGCCAGGACTGAAATTTACTTACCCCTCCCCGCAAAGCGGCAATAAAACGCTTTGGAAAGGGATGGGATGGGGGTCCGGGGGAAGGGAAGGGGAGAACCTCTCTCGAAAGGTTTCCCCTTCCCCCGGCCGCCGGAGGCATCGGCAAAATGATACGACTCATATCGCGCATAATCAGCATGGGGCTGGAGGCTGTCTGGGCCTTCAAGCTCAGGTCTGTCTTCGTGATATTGGGCGTGGCCTTCGGCATTGCCAGCCTGACCCTGATCGTGACCGCCGTGGACGGTGCCAACAGGAAGGCCGTGGAGATCGTGGACATGTTCGGGCCGGACGCGGCTCTGGTGTTCGGCGGCAATTTCACGAAGCGGGCCGTGGGCGGGCGCAGCATGACCCTGAGCCGGGAGGATGCCCAGCGTATCAGGGATTCGTTGCCGGGCGCGTACCAGGTCATCCCCATGCGGGCCAAGTCCGGCCAGACGGTCAAGTCGGGGAACAGGAATTCTCAGGACGGTGCCATTATCGGGGCCACCGAGGGGTATGCCCGGGCCTGGAATTGGCCCTTGGCGGAAGGGCGGGACATCACGGCCGAGGATGAGAGGACCGGGGCCAAGGTTGCACTCCTGGGCAACACGCCTTCACGGGATCTGTTCGGCGAGGATTCCCCGGTGGGCAAGGTTATTTATATTTCGGGCATCCCGTTCCAGGTGGTGGGCAGACTCTCCTACCGGGGTTTTACTTCGGGCGGCGGCGGTGACATCGACAACCGGATCATTGTTCCGCTGTCCACGCTGGTGCAGCGCTACAATCTGGACCGCAAGTATTTTCGGGCCCTCAGGGTGAAATTTCACGAGCCGGACTACATGGCGGCGCACACCGAGAATCTGCGCAGTCTGCTCAGACATTTGCACCACCTTCAGCCGGAAGAGGACGACGACTTCACCATCCTGACCGCCGATGAAGTCCTCAAGTTCCTGGCCATGTTCAAGGGTGGGCTGACCATCTTTCTGGGCGTGACCGCGGGCATCGCCATGCTGGTGGGCGGGTTTGTACTGGCCAATCTCTTTTCCATATCTGTTTCGGAACGGGCCGAGGAGATCGGGCTGAAAAAAGCCATGGGCGCGCGCAATTCGGCCATCATGCTGCAATTCCTGGTGGAGGCCTGCGCCCTGACCCTGCTCGGCGGCGTGCTGGGATTGTTCCTTGGTCTGGGGTTGGGACAGTTCCTGTCACGGCTCGATATCCTGACCATCCAGTTTTCCTGGAAGGCGTTTTTCATGGCCCTGGCCGGGTCCCAGGCCGTTGGGCTGGTCTTTGGCCTCAAGCCCGCCAGGCAGGCCGCCAGTCTCGATCCCATCCAGGCCCTTCGAGGCGAAGGGTAAGCCTCCGGGCTTGCACCAATTCTTCCCACGCGGTAGGAAGTACAAATGAAAATCAAGATTCCCAGAGTGCACGGCGATACGCCCAAAGAGAAGGCCATCCGGTCCCTAGCCCTGGTGCTGGTCTTTGCGGCCGTGATCTGGGCGTTCATGAAGAACAACGAACATGTGGTCGAAGTCCTCAACATGGAAGGTGCGGTCTATGACGAGACCAAGACCCTGGACAAGGACCAGAAGAAGTTCATTGTTGCCTTTACCAGGACCCTGAAGGACGAGTGGGGCATGAGCTGCAAGATCCAGATTTTTGCCGGGGATTTCGTGATCCCGGAGCTGGACGGCAAGACCATGTTCATAGGCCTGGCTCCGTCCATCAAGGTGGCGGAACTTCGCTTTCCGCCCATGATGAACACGGCCCTGGGGCCGGAATTCATCGAATCGTTGAAGACCACTTTCCTGCTGCCCTCATTCGAAGAGGGCGATTGGCCCATGGCCATACAGGAAGTGCTGGCTGAAATATTCAACAAACTTGAAGCATTGAACAAACAGGAGAGTAATAGTGAGTGAGCGCGTGACCATGTATACGGATGGTTCCTGCCTCGGCAATCCCGGCCCCGGCGGATACGGCGCGGTCCTGATCTATGGCGAGTATAAAGGCGAGAACGCCAAGAATTACGGAGAACTCTCCCAAGGCTACAAGCGAACCACCAACAATCGCATGGAATTGCTGGCCGTCATCGTCGGTCTTGGCGCCCTGAAGCGGACTTGCTCGGTGGACCTGTGGACCGATTCCAAATATGTGCAGCAGGCCATCACCCAGGGCTGGCTCAAGAACTGGCAGAAAAACGGTTGGAAGACCGCTGCCAAGAAGCCGGTCAAGAATCAGGACCTCTGGCGCAGACTCATGCCGCTGATAGAAAAGCACGAGGTCGACTTTCATTGGGTCAAGGGTCATTCCGGCCACCTGCTCAACGAACGCGTGGACGACCTTGCCAGAAACGCCGCTTCAGGCAGCGGTCTCCTCGTCGACGAAGGCATGGAGTAGACGGCTTTCGATAGCGGGGCGTCTGCACATTTTTCCCGTCCGGTCCAATCCTCACGTAGCCAGCCTACGCTGCGGTTGTCCCGGTCGGGAAAAATGCACAGCCACCCCACTCTCGAAAGCCTCATCTCGCCATAGGGTCGCTTCGGGAGCAAGAGCCGCTGTTCGGGTGCTGCGCACCCGAAAACGCTCCATTTTTTGGGAAATACCCGATGCTGAAAAAAAGGCCTGTTCGATCCTTTCGAACAGGCAATTCCATTTTTGTTTCCAACTCATCCCATGCCGTTGGAGCGAATTCGGGGCTGCAAGCCCCGGACAGCGGCTCTTCCGCCCGAGGATGTCATAAGGCTTTCGAGAGGGGGGCAGATGTGCATTTTTTCGGGCGCAGGCCAACCGGAGGCGTAGCCTGGCTACGGTGAGGATTGGACAAGTCCGGGAAAATGTGCAGATGCGCCGCTATCGAAAGCCGCCTACCGTGCCACGGCGAGCAGGCCGTTAAGGGCAGCCATGACGGATTGTTGTTTGATCTGTTCGCGCTCGCCGTTGAAATTGTAGCATTTCGCGCGGGTGCCGCCGGGCCAGGCCCAGGCCATCCAGACGGTGCCGACCGGTTTTTCGGGGGTGCCTCCGCCGGGACCGGCCACGCCGGAGATGGCCACGGAGACGTTCGCACCGATGGCCTTGAGCACTCCTTGTGCCATGGCCCGGACCACAGGCTCGGAGACCGCGCCGTGTTTTTCGAGGACATCGGCCGGCACATTGAGCAGGCCGGTCTTCACCGTGTTGGAATAGGCGATCACGGAACCGGCGAACCATTCGGAGCTGCCGGGGGTGTCGGTCAGGGTGCTGGCAAGCAGGCCGCCGGTACAGGATTCGGCGGTGGCCAGGAAATTGTTCTCCACGCGCAGACATGCTCCGAGTTCGGCCACGGCTCGTGAAAGCAGAAAGTTGTCCATGTGTATCCTCCGGTCCCAGTGTGTACAAAAATCTAAAATGTTGCAATGACAGTGCAGTCATTTGTATTGTGCACGGAGGAGGATCTATGGCCGTCACCCCGTCGGAGTTGTTTGATCTTGCGCTTGTCCGCCACCGCCAGCCCTGGAACTGGAGTCTGCACTGTGCCTCAATGGTGCTGTTCTGCCTGACGTTGCTGGCGCACAGTTACCTGCTCCTGGCCTCGTCCATGATCCTTTTCGGTACAGGTTTTTTCTCTTTGAACCTCGGCGATCCTCCGCAAAACCGGTGGTTCGGCTTTGTGGCCGCGTGCGTGGAATGGGAGAAAAACTGGGTGGCCGCCCCCTGGAATTGGGTCAAGTGGTCGCGATTGCTGTTTGTTGTCTGCCTGGCCGGAGCGATCGCCTGGGTGCTGTGGACTCGTGAACTGGCGGGCATTGGCCTGCTGGTGGGGTTTGCCGCCTTGGTCCGGGTGGTGAAGGAAAACAAGGACAACGGTGTGGACCTGTGAATCAATGATGGACAGGGTTGCATGTGAGAGTTATTATCAAATAAATGAAACAACGAAAAGCCTCGGAGGGAAGCATATGAGTGACGATAGCAATAGCTGTAAGCAGTGGTTGAACGAAGTCAACTGGGACATGATCCATGAAGATGCAGTCACCCTGTATCTGGAGTGGGGAAACAACAATTACCGTGACGCCATGCGCTCGCCTGTGACCACCAGCGGCGAGTACTCCATTTATTTCGCCATTGACACCTGGGACACCCCCAAGGTGGTGCTGATGAAGATGGACAATTACGGGTCCACCATCTTGTGTTCCAAGAAGTTGCCTGACGATCTGTCCAAGGAGCTTCTGGACGAGATCAAGGGTATCAAGGGCATTCTCGAGCTGACGCCGTCAATCCGGGAATGGCTTGAGAAGGAGCTGGGGGCCTGAGCCTTCGGATCAGACAGTAAAAAGGGACCACCCGCTCGGGTGGTCCCTTTTTTTGCGTCATGGTCAGGCATACGCGGTGCGTACGGTGCGCTATCTCTCTTCGATGACCACGCCGTCGCAGACGAAGGAGATGCCCTGGGTCGAGGCCGTACCTATCATGACGGCCTGGATGACGGGCACGGAAACTTCGGTGCCGCCCTCCCATTTTACCGTGAAGTTTGCCCCGGAACCGCCTTCGGTGTCCTGTTCCCTGATGTGAACTTCCTTGGTCCCCATGGGCGGGATGGTCACCGGTTTCGGGAAATGCTCTTTGATGAATTGGCCATCGCTGCCGTAGTATCTGACTGAAGTGACAACAATGGAATGGGTGTAGTCCACGTTGCGGAGGGAGAGCAGGGTCGACAGATTGTAGGGTTTGCCCTTCTTGCCTTGGTAGATGTGCGAGTATACCGGCACGTAGACTGTCTGTCCCTTGGAGACAGTGAGTTTGCGGCCTGCAAGGGCGGGCATGGAAAGGACGAGGACAGCCAGGATGGCCACGATCGGGCAAAGGCTTTTTATGCGCATGAAAGACTCCTTGAACTTCAGGTTTGTCCCCACGATATGCCTTTTCCGGTGGGAGATGGCAAGCGCTTACAGGCAGGATTTGAGGAGCAGAACCAGTCCGAGCAGGCTGATCATGCCGAGCACTATTTTGCGGAAAACGGCTTCGGGCAGCTTCTTGCGTACCCGGCTGCCGATGAAGATGCCCAGGCCCACGGGCACGATGCCCACGGCGGAGACGATCAGGATTTCGGTGGAGAGCAGACCCAGCCTGCCAAGGCCGGCCAGCATGACCAGAGAGGCCAGGGTGAAGGAGGTGTTGATGGCCTGAACCAGTTCGTCCTTGGTGATGTCGAGGGACATGAGATAGGGCATGATAGGCATGATCTGCGACCCGGTCAGTCCGTTGACCGTGCCGGTCAGCAGGCCCATGGCCGTGTCGAGCGCCGGACTTTGTGTCAGCCGGAGGGAGCCGCCCCAAAGTCCCCATCCGCCGTAGAGGAACATGCTTGCGCCGAGGACCATTCTGGGCAGGGTGGTGGCCCCGTCCCCGAGAATCCACAGGCCGAGGATCAGGCCGGGTATGGCGGCTGCGTACATCACCCAGAACCGGCGGAAGATGCGGATGAAACCGCCCGCTTCGAACATGACCAGTCCGTTGGACAGGAGCGAGGGAACCACGACCAGGGGGATGGCCAGGCGCATGTCCAGATAGGCGGCCATGATGCCGAGACAGGTGGTGGCGAATCCGAGTCCGGCGGTTCCCTTGAGGAATGCCGCGAAAAAGAAGGTGCCGAAAATGAGCGCGAGGGTGAGCGGTTCCATTGATCCGGTCCTACACCCGGCGTGCCTCGATCGCAATTAATTCCTGCTTTTCAGCGACCCGACTCTGAGGTATGGCTGTGAACGATTTGTCAAAAAGACCGTTTGGAGAACGTCATGAATATACCCAAAGGATACGCATTCGCCGCTGCCTCGGCTTCGTTCAAGAAGCCCGGCAAGCTCGACCTGGGTGCCATTGTCAGCGCGACCCCGGCCGTGGCCGCAGGCGTGTTTACCACCAACAAGTTTCAGGCTGCACCGATCCTTCAGTGCAAGGAAATGCTGGCCGACGGACGGAAGATGTCCGGCTTCCTGGCCAACTCCGGTCAGGCCAACGCCTGTACCGGCGATGCGGGGCGCGCCAATTGTCGCGAGACCCTGAATCTGGCCGCCAAGGTACTGGGCGTACCCGCTGACGAGCTGCTGCCCGCTTCGACCGGGGTCATCGGCGCGCAGTTCGACATGACCAAGTGGGCGGCGGTCATGCCTGCTCTGGGTGAAAGCCTGGGCAAGGCCACCCCTGAAGACACGTCAAGGGCCATAATGACCACGGACTCCGTGAACAAGATGGCCGAAGCCTCTTTCGAACTCAAAGGCGGAGAGATCCGTCTGCTCGGCATGTGCAAGGGGGCGGGCATGATCTCCCCGAAAATGGCCACCATGCTCTCCTTCATCGTCTGCGACGCGGATATATCGGCAGAGGCGTGGCAGGTCATGCTGGCGGATTGCGTCAATCTGACCATCAACAGGGTCACCGTGGACGGTGACATGTCCACCAACGACTGTGTGCTGGCCCTGGCCAACGGCATGTCCGGCGTGGCCGTTGAAAGCGAGGATGATTACATCCTCTTGCGCAAGCATCTGCTCGTCGTGCTCGAGGAACTGGCCTACAAGATCGTCATGGATGCCGAGGGCGGCACCAAGGTGGCTTTCATAGAGGTGTCGGGCGCGAAGACCGATGCGGACGCGGAAAAGGTGGCCCGTGCTGTGGGCAATTCGCCCCTGGTCAAGACCGCGCTTTTCGGTTCGGACCCCAACTGGGGGCGGATCATCTGTGCGGCAGGCTATTCGGGCGCGGATTTCAAGGCCGAGGATCTGGTCCTCAAGATCGGCGGCGTGCTGGTCTTTCGCAACGGCACCCCCGAGTCGGGCAACATGGACAGCCTGCTGAAGCCCATCATGAGCGAACGGGACATCGTCATTCACATCGACATCGGCGACGGTCCGGGCAGTTCCATGCTCCTGGCCTCCGACCTGACCAAGGAGTACGTGGCCATTAATGCGGACTACCGCTCCTAGCGGAGTCCACGGTGCAATCCAATAACTATTTGTTAACCCACGGCAGTGTATACATAAATGTGCTGTGTGTGGGCCCCGGCATATCGGAGGCGGTTTGATGGCAGATACGGAAGGGCGCGACAGACTCACCAGGTTGGTGGATTTTTTCAATGAATGTGGCATGTTGCGCAAAACTCCGAGAACGGGGTATCAGTTTCTTGGCAGCGGATCCGAGAACGTGGCCGAACACTCCTTTCGTACGGCAGTGATCGGGCATGTCCTGGCGCTCATGGCCGATGCGGACGTGGCCAGAACCACCTATATGTGCCTGTTCCACGATCTGCACGAATCGCGGACCTCGGATTTCAATTATGTGAACCGGATCTACAACAAATCCGAGCGGACCAGGGCCCTTGAGCACGCTTGCGAGGGGACCGGGCTCGGGGAGGAGATACTCGGGTACTGGGAGGAGCTGGAGGTGACCGCGACCCTGGAGGCCAGGTTGGCCCAGGACGCGGACCAGTTGGACTTCATTCTCAATTTGAAGGAGGAGTTCGACCTGGGGAACAAGTATGCCGGGGAGTGGCTGGAGATCGCCCTCCAGCGGGTGCGCACGGAATGGGGACGGCAATTGGCTGAAACCATAGCGAAAACTGACCACAAGGATTGGTGGTTCCTCGGAGCCGATCGTGATTGGTGGATACGCAAGAACGGCAAGAGCAAGTAGCGTTTTTATTTTGTGATCAGGAGTATTTCCCGATTTAATGACAATTATTTTCACAGTCTTGCCGTTTAATTGTTTATTATGTAAAGAGTCAGAATTGGGATACAGTGTGGCGAGAGGCACAGACAGTAAACTGTGGCGATCAGGCAACACTTGTTGGGCAAGACAGTGTGGAGTTTCATATGACAGAAAAAACGCACGGGATGGTTTTACCCGTTTTTTTTCCATGCAGGATCTGCCGGGAAATAGTTGACGAAGTCGGGAGTCTTTCTCTCTTCCTGATGGATTCCCTGCGCCTGATTTTTGCCGGTTTGGGACAGTTCCCCCGCATTGTCCGCCAGATATATTTTATCGGCGTCCAGTCTGTGTCCGTCATAGCCCTGATAGGCCTGTTCACCGGCATGGTCATGGGTATGCAGCTTTATTTCGCCTTGTCCGTGTTCGGGGCCGACGGCTTTCTGGGTACCGGCGTGGCCCTGTCCATGGTCCGCGAGTTGGGGCCTGTGCTGACCGCCATCATGCTTACCGGGCGGGCCGGTTCGGCCATGACCGCAGAGATCGGCGTCATGCGCATTTCCGAGCAGATCGACGCCTTGACCATCATGGATATCAATCCCATGCGTTATCTGGTGGCTCCGAAGGTGGCGGCCAGCCTGATCAGTTTTCCCCTGCTCACCGCCTTTTTCGATCTGATCGCCCTGTGGGGAGGCTGGTTGACCGGCGTGAAGCTGTTGGGGGCCAACGCGGGTGTGTACTGGTCCCGCGTACAGGGGTCGCTGGATTGGGACGATATCGAGGGCGGTTTCATCAAATCCATCGTCTTCGGGTTGCTGGTCTGCGTCATCTGTTGTTACGAGGGGTACTACACCCACACCAGGTCCGGTCATGCCGGCCCGGAAGGGGTCAGTCAGTCCACCACCAATGCGGTGGTCAAATCCTGCGTGATCATCCTGGCGGCGGACTATATCCTGACGTCGCTTTTGTGGTAGGGAGAGCATGTGAGCAGGGCACCTGGCATACGATTGGAAAAGTTGACCGTGGGGTACGGCACTACACCTGTGGTTAGTGATCTGAATATCGAATTTCCTGGCGGGAAGCTGTCCATGATCGTGGGCGGCTCTGGCTGCGGCAAGTCAACTGTGCTCAAGCACATCCTCGGGCTGCACGCTCCCATGAGCGGCAGAATTTTTCTGGGTGAGCACGACCTGTGCAACCTTTCGACCAGGAAGACCCGCTGCGTCAGGCAGCGCACAGGTGTGCTCTTCCAGGACGGAGCCCTGCTCGGATCGCTTCGGCTCAAGGACAATATCGCCCTGCCCTTGCGTGAACATACCCGGCTCGGGGAAGGGCAGATTCTGAAAATCGTGCAGGATCGGTTGGACATGGTCGGTCTTGGTCATGCCCTGGAACTCTACCCCAACGAGCTGTCCGGGGGGATGCGCAAGCGGGCCGGATTGGCCCGTGCCCTGGTCATGGACCCGCAGGTCCTGTTTTGCGATGAACCCACCTCCGGTCTCGACCCGGTTCTGTCTGCCGAGTTGGATCAACTTCTGTTGGAAATGATGTGCCATTTCGATATGACCATGGTGGTGGTCACCCATGATCTGGCCAGTATGCGCGCCCTTGCTGACCATGTCGTCATCCTTGGCGAACGGAAATGCCTGTATCAGGGGAGTATCGAGGAACTGGAGACAACGCAGGACCCGTACCTGCGCAGGTTCCTGGACCGGGTTGCCGAGGAGCGGAACGCCCCGAGGTTGACCATGCCGCCGCTTGACCCGGGTATGATGAAGATCGACTGCACCAGCGCACTTGGTGAAAAAACAACGATCCGAAAGGACGACCGATGTTGAAAATGAAAAAAGAAACGGCTGTAGGAATATTTGTGATCATGGGCTTGTTGGCCGTGGTTTACATGAGTGTCAAGCTGGGCAACGTACAGCTTTTTTCGGATAAATATTACATGATCAAGGCAGATTTTACGGATATTTCCGGCCTCAAGGTCAATGCTCCGGTGCAGATGTACGGGGTGGAAATAGGCTTTGTCGGCGAGATTGCACTTGATCAGAAAAAGAGCGTGGCTTCGGTCAGCTTGATGATTGCCAAAGAAGTGGAGTTGACGGACGACGCAATTGCAGCCATTAAGACCAACGGCCTGATCGGCGACAAGTATGTGAAGATTGCTCCCGGAGGAGTCGGCGACCCTGTCAAGCCGGGCGACACCCTGTTCGATACCCAGCCGGCCATTGATTTGGAAGACATGATCAGCAAGTTCGCCTTTGGCGCAGTTTAGGTAAAGGGTAGAGGGAATATGTTTCTTTACAAGAAGTTGTTGTTGTCATTGTTTTCCATCTGTCTGATGGCAACATGCTGTTTTGCGGCTCAGGCGGGGCAGACGCCCTCGGAGCGGGTCAAGGAAGGCGTGAGCCAACTCATAGACATGCTGTCCGACCCCATCATGCAGGATCAGGAGCAGCACGATGCGGCCATTACCCGGCTGCGGGGCATCGCTGAGCAATATATCGATTTCGGACTGGTGACAAAGTATGCGGTCGGCAAGCCGTGGCTCGACATGTCGGACGCCCTGCGCTTACAGGTGCAGGAAGCTTTTATGAAATTGCTGGAAAAGTCGTATCTCAAGCGCATTCCCGCCTATGGCGGTCAGAATGTGGAATACACGAACGAGATAGTTTCCGGAGACAAGGCCAAGGTTCAGACGGAGATCATCGACAAGGATAAAAAAATAATTGTTGAGTTTCGTTTGAAAATCGTTCAGGGAAAATGGATGATATACGATATAGTTGCCGAAGGCGTGAGCCTGGTGATGAATTATCGGAGTCAGTTTTCCGAGGTGTTGAACCAGGGAACCGGTGAAGATCTGCTGAAAGTGATCCAGGATAGGATCGAACAGATCGACCAGGCCCAGCAGAAAGAGGATGAGTCTGAATCGTGAAACAAGGTAAAATGATCGACTGTCGCTTGATGGCAATTCTGTTGACTATCGCGCTCCTGTTGGGAGTCGCGGAGCTTTCTTTTGCGGCTGAAGGGGCAGACGAACCAGTCATGGTTGCCCAGTTCTCTCCTGGTGACATCAACGATGAGGATGATTTTGCCGAGTTCGATTCAGGTTACAAGGATCAGGAACTTGTGTCCGATCCTCTCTATTACTGGAACGAATTCTGGTTCGAGATCAACGATGCGCTTTATTTCAATTTGTTCAAGCCCGTGGCTACGGGATACGCTTGGGTGGTCCCGCCCAAGCCGCGTACCTGGGTGAGCAACTTTTTCACCAACATGCTGTTCCCGGTCCGTTTCATCAATAATGTGCTGACCGGCAAGTTCGATGCGGCCTACATGGAGACCTCCAAGTTCATCGCCAACACTTCATTCGGCGTGCTCGGCTTGGGTGACGTGACCGGCGGCATGCCCCGCAACTGGGAGCCGGAAAGACCCACTGCGGACGGTTTTGGGCAGACGCTGGGCAAGGCGGGCTTCGGACATGGTGTCTATCTGGTCTGGCCGATCATAGGTCCCAGTTCCATCCGTGAATCCGTGGGCTGGGTGGCGGACATGTATTGTGACCCGCTTACCTACGGGCGTTTTACCTTCCTGGAATTTGCAGCCATCAGAACTTACGACAATCTGAACAATCTTTCCCTCCAACTTCAGACCAACGAATACGAAGCGTTGACCGATGGGGCCGTGGACAAGTACGCCGCAGTCCGCGACGCCTATATCCGTTTCAGAGCAAAGAAAGTCGCAGAGTAGCGTCTTCATTCTTCCTTTCGATGCAGATTGCCGTCATATCGGATACGCATATGGGGACGCCGTCCTCATGGCTTGAAACGGTCTATGGTCAGTGGCTCGGTCCGGCCGATGTCCTTGTTCATTGTGGCGATATCACCTCTTTTGCAACCTGGTCCTATTTCATGCAGCACGACAACTTCCTTTGCGTGCGCGGCAATTGCGATTGGGATCCGAATCTAGCGGACCAGCTCGACCCCATGATTTCAGTTCAGCTCGGCCCCGTGCGTCTCGGGGTTGCCCATGGCTGGGGGCCGCGCTCCCAAGTGGCGGTCAAGGTCGCCCAGGCATTTGGCCCGGATTACGATTTGGTCTGCTACGGCCATACTCATGCAAGGGACTGGTCGATGGTCGAAGGCGTGCAGCTTCTGAACCCCGGCTCCTTGGGTGAATCCGGTTCGCTGGCCTTGGTCCAGGTGGACGGCGACGGTTCCCTTCGTTGCGAGTTCGTAGACGCGGTCTAGGCATCCGTCCCGTATTTTCTGTTGTGTTAATTCTCCTGCGGCACCCTATCCGGTCGCTGTCCCTTCCCTCCTCCCATCATGACGAGGTTCCTCGTCGGCGTGTGCCGTGGATATCTCGCATTCCTCCCCGGATTCGATATGTTCGGGGCGTGGTGAAAAGTCAGTGCGGCTTCGTCCCATGCGAGGGGGGCATCTCGTGCCGTTGAAAAGGGCAGGAAGCGCGTCAGGTGCAGGCTGTTTTTCGGACCGGTCCCCCTTTTTTTTCTTAGGGTTTTCCTCCTGTGGTATTCGTTGAGGCAGTTGCACTTTTTGTTCAGGAATGTCATGAATCAGCCGTGGGAATACTCAGAACAATAGTGCGAACTGCGGCCTTCCTCGTGTTGTCCGCCGTCTTGGTTTTCGAGAGCGGCCCGGCGCGGGCCGAGAGCGAGCGTGTGCTTGTTTTCGGCATGTCGGCAGCCTTTACCGGGGCCAACAGTGAGTTGGGCATCGAGTTCTATCGAGGCCTCATGGCCTACATCGATCATTTCAATGCAGCCGGAGGGGCGGACGGGTGGACCATCAACGTGAAACCGGCCAATGACGGGTATAATCCGGCTCCCTGTTTTCAGAATACCGTTAATTTTATCATAAAAGACAAGGTGTTTGCTCTGGCTTCCTATGTGGGAACTCCGACGACCACGAGCGTGCTTCCCCTGCTCCAGAAATTTGAAGACCAGCACGTATACATGCTCTTCCCTTTCACCGGGGCGCAGCCCTTGCGAACGGAACCGTTCGGTCGATACGTGTTCAACTTGCGAGCGTCCTACTTTGACGAGACCAAAGAGTTGGTGGATTATCTGGTGTCCATCGGACGCAGCCGGATTGCGATCTTTTATCAGTCCGATGCCTATGGCCGGACCGGTTGGGACGGAGTCCGCAGGGCGCTGAGCAGTCACGGTCTGAGTTTTACTGGTGAGGCCGCCTATCACCGGGGCATGAAATTCGAACAGGATCTCAGCGTCGAGGTCGCATGTCTGAAAGAAACCGATCCCGACGCTATTGTCGTGGTCGGAACCTATGCCTCCCAGGCCGCCTTCATACGGGATGCCCGCAACGCGGGCTGCGATGTGCCCATAGCCGGGTTGTCCTTTTCGGACAGTGACAAGATGTTGGAACTGCTCAAAATTGAAAGCAAACGGGTCGGGAAGGATTATACCAAAGACCTGATTCATTCCCAAGTGGTTCCGAGTTATGAGGATACCAGTCTCCCCGGGGTGCGCCTCTACCGGAAAGTCATGGATGCGTATGAGGGGGAAGCCGTACCTTCTATCGAAGGCCGTGCTCCACGCCGGTTCAGTTTTGTCAGCTTTGAAGGGTTTCTCAACGGCATCCTGCTGGGTGAGATGGTCAAGCGCATGTCCGATAATCCGACCCGTGAGCGTATTCCGATTGTCCTGGAATCCCTTCGGGATCTGGATCTGGGCATCGGGGTCAAAGTCCATTTCAGTCCCGAACGGCACCAGGGGCTTGACAGTGTGTACCTGACCACTGTCAGGGATGGCAGTTTCCGGTCCATCCCCAACTGGGAGAGGTGGAGGAAATGAAAGCCCCCAAGCTTTTCCTCAAACCGATGCTTTTCATGATTGTCGTGTTTGGTCTGATCGCCGTGGTCACATCCCTGACCTTTGGCAACCGGCTGCGCCGGGAGATGACCCGCGAGTATGAATCCAAGGCCCTGGCTTTGGCCCGTAGCGTTGCCGAGTCGGACATTTCCACCATCCTCAGCCAGGATACTGGGGCGTTGCAGGCGCGTATCGATCAGTACCTGGGCATTGCGGCGGTTTCCTATGTGTTGGTGGCCGATGAAAACGGCAAGCTTCTGGCCCACACCTTTGTCCCGGTCGTGCCCCAGGAAATATTGGACATGGTCGGCGAGATGTCCCGGAACAAAACCCGGACTGAGCACCTCATGCGGGACCTGCATCTGGACGGGCAACGATTTCTGCACGTGACCAGCCCCATCCTGTCCGGGCTGGCCGGGGATGTCCACATCGGCATGGATTCCGCAGTAATAGATCACAATATCAGGGAGGCCATGGTCGAGCAGCAATTGGTCATGCTGATTTTGTTCGGTGTCTGCCTGCTGCTCACGTTTCTGTTCATAGTGAATATTTCGAAACCGCTCAGGCAGTTGACGGAGTATGCCGGTCGTGTGGCAGTCAAGGATTTCGGCAAGGTGCCGGAGATCGACTCCAACGACGAAGTGGGGCAGTTGGCCAAGGCCATGGAGGCGATGACCGGCCAGATATCCGAGTTGGTGAGCAACCTTGAGGATCGGGTCCGCAAGAAGACCCATGAACTCAAGGAGGCACGTGACGCCCTCAAGCAGAAGGTGGAGGAACGGACCAGCGAGCTGATGCGGACCAACACCCAGCTCAAGATAGAGATTGCCGAGAGAAAGGTCATTGGTGACGCCCTGCGCAAGGCGGAGAACAAATATCGGACTATCTTCGAGAACGCCGTGGAAGGCATCTATCAGTCTTCCCCAAGCGGTCGTTTTCAGGATACCAATCCGGCCCTGGCCCGTATTCTCGGATACAAGTCGCCTGAAGACCTGATGAGTTCCATCTACGATATAGGCACGCAGATGTACGTGGACCCCGATCGCCGCAGAGAGTTTCTTGAGCTTATCGAGAACCGTAGCGAGATAAAGAATTTCGTGTCCAAGGTGCGCAAGCGCGACGGTCGAATTATCTGGATTTCCGAAAACGCCCGCAAGATTCTTGACAAGAATGGCAACCTGGTTTGTTTCGAGGGGTCCATTGAAGACATCACCATGCGCAAAAAGGCCGAAGATCAGCTGAAGAGACAGGCCTTTCATGATCCGCTCACCGGCCTGCCGAACCGTGCCCTGTTTCTGGACCATCTGCGCATGGCCATGGAGCGTTCCCGGCGTCGCAAGCACATGTTTGCGGTTCTCTATATGGATTTGGATCGTTTCAAGGTGGTCAATGATTCATTAGGGCATGACGCTGGCGATGAACTGCTTCGGGGCGTGGCCCGCGTGCTTGAGAAGTGCGGCCGCTCCGTTGACACCATTGCCCGGTTCGGCGGCGACGAATTCGCCATCTTGCAGGAAGAGATATCCGCGCCCAAGGACGCAATTGCCATTGCCCGGCGTATCCTGGAGGGCGTTCGGCAGCCTTTTTCCATCGGCGGTAACGAGGTCTTTACCTCCGCAAGCCTGGGTATCGTACTCAAGACCGACGGCTACGATCGGCCCGAGGCCCTGCTGCGGGATGCTGATACGGCCATGTACCGGGCCAAGGAATTGGGCAAGTCCCGTTTCAAGGTGTTCAACCGCAAGATGCACGACCAGGCACTCCAGTTGATGGAACTGGAGACCGACCTGCGTCGGGCCGTGGATCTGCGTGAGTTCGAGGTGATTTATCAGCCCATTGTCGCTCTGGACACCCGGCAGGTCTGCGGATTTGAGGCCCTGGTCCGTTGGCGGCATCCTGAGCACGGCATCATCGGTCCCGGGGATTTCATCCCCCTGGCCGAAGACACGGGCCTGGTCTACGCCATCGACAACATGGTGCTGGAGGAGGCGTGCGCTCAGGTCAAACGCTGGCAAGCCTTGGCCGGGGTCAAGTGCGGCAGCGAGTTGACCATCAACGTCAATATTTCCGGCAAGCATTTCGGGCAGTCCATGCTGGCCGGTCAGGTAAAGCGCGCCCTTGAAGATTCCGGTTTGGGGTCAGAATCCCTCAATATCGAAATCACTGAATCCGCTCTCATGAACAATCCGGCCCTGGCCGAAGAAGTCTTGCAGCAGCTTAAGGATATTGGTGTGCATATCTGCATCGACGATTTCGGTACGGGGTATTCCTCCCTGTCCTACCTGCAAAGGTTCCCCATCGACGTGGTCAAGGTGGACCGAAGCTTTATCATAGACGTGGAAGAGAACAAGGACAGTCAGGCCATCGTTCGCACGGTCTTTTCCCTGGGCGAATCCATGGGGTTGAAGATTGTTGCCGAGGGCGTGGAGACCGCCGGACAACTCGGTTTCCTGGAGCGGGAAGGGTGTTTGTTTGTGCAGGGATACTTCTTCTACAAGCCTATGTCCGTTGAAGATGTGGACAACCTCCTGAAGGCTCAAAGGAGGCTTTTCCCAGAGGATTAGGGGCGCTCTCAAGGGGCAGTCTCAATTTTTTGCGGCTATCTGGTACCGACATGCTTCGGGAACATTTTGTTCTGCGCCGGACGCCGGATTCGGCATCGTCAGATATTCAACGGACTTCCTATCCGGATCAATCCCGTGTATCATTGAACAGGAGATGCCGTTGATGGCGGTGCCGGACATTTCAACGAAAGAGAATTCACTATGACGACGAATGAGAACGGACTGATTGAAAGCGTATTTTCCATCGAACGCATGGCCAAGATCGGCACCGGCACCACGGCGCGGCGTGCCAAACAAACCGCCCTGTACTATGTCAGGGAGGTGGAGAACGGGGTGATCGAGCTCCAGGGGCTGAATAATAAGCATGTTCCGTTCGGCCCGGTGGAAACCATCACCAAGGACGAATTGCTGTCGGACTATTTGCCCATGCCGCAGTTGTACAGTGAAGTGATAGGCAACCTGCGCAAGGTGCAGAAGTCTGTTGCTCGCGGTGACAAGTTCCGCAAACGGGGTGAAAATTTTACTGCCGAGTATGAGTACGCCAATGCGCTGAACCTCGACGAGCAGAATGTGCGGGCCAACTTCGGCATTGGCCTGTGCCTTCTTGCGCGGGGCGAAGAGGAAAAGGCCAAGAGTGTATTTGACAGGATTATCAGGATAGATTCCGTATTTGAGGACGATCACAAGCACCTGTTCAACGAGTACGGTATCGCCCTGCGCAAGAACAACCTGATCGGTCAGGCCGTGGACTACTACCGACGCGCTCTGGAGTTGTCCGCGAATGACGAGAATCTCTGGTACAACTTGGCCCGCGCCCAGTATGAACGTCAGGATTGGGCCAAATGCGCCGAGGCGGTGACCCGATGCCTGCAACTGGCTCCGTCCCATCCCGAAGGCAAGAAGATGATGGAGTATCTGACGAAAAAGGGCCTGGTATAGGAATAACGGGATCGCATCACGGAGATCCGCATGAGCAAGGTCAAAGCTATCGTCATGGCAGGAACGCACAGTGGGTGCGGCAAGACCTCCATCTCTCTTGGATTGATGGCTTCCCTTGCACGCAGGGGCATGAAGGTGCAACCCTTCAAGTGCGGTCCTGATTTCATCGACCCCGGCCATCATTCCCTGGCCTGCGCCGTAGACGGCAAGCCTGTGCCGAGTCACAATCTGGACGGCTGGATGCTCGACGAAGTCACCAACCTGGACATCTTCAACCGGTATGCCGCCGGGTGCGACGTGGCCGTGATCGAAGGGGTCATGGGGTTGTTCGACGGCATCTCCGGTACCGAGGACCACGGTTCCACGGGACAGATGGCCAAGATCCTGGGATTGCCTGTCATCCTTGTGGTGGACGCACGGTCCATGGCCCGATCGGCAGCCGCATTGGTGGCCGGATATGCTGATTTCGATCCCCAGGTGAACATCGCCGGGGTCATATTCAATCGAGTGGGCAGCCCGTCTCATGCGGAGCTTCTCCGGGAGGCCATGACCCTGGTCCCGGATGTTCCCGTGCTCGGCTGCCTCGGTCGCGATGAGGAAATAGTCACGCCTTCCCGTCATCTCGGCCTGGTCACCCCCGACCGGGAAGGACCGGATATGGCTCGATACCAAAGGCTGGCTGATTGGGTGGAGACCGGATTGGACCCGGATCATTTGCTTGAAACACTGCCTGAGATCGAGGCGGTACCCCTTTTCGAACCGGTGCCGAAACTGTCCAGGGTGACCATCGGGCTGGCCAGGGACAATGCCTTTTGTTTTTACTATGAGGAAAATCTCCGTCTTCTTCGGGGGGCCGGGGCCAAATTGGTTGAATTTTCGCCCCTCGCGGACACCCATCTGCCGGAGCATCTGGATGGTCTGTACCTGGGAGGCGGCTACCCGGAACTCTATGCCTTCGAATTGGGGCAGAACACCCGTTTGCGGCGGGAAATCAAGGAATTCTGCGAATCCGGCCGCCCTGTTTATGCCGAATGCGGCGGGTTCATGTTTCTCATGAACGACATCATTACCGGGCGCGGTCGGTACGCCATGGCCGGGGCCTTTCCGATCCGGGCTGAGATGTCCGATAAATTCAGAGCGTTGGGGTACCGTGAAATCACCACCCAGGCGGACACGGTTCTCGGTCCTGCCGGAATCATGGCGCGTGGGCACGAATTTCACTACTCGTCCATCAAGGATAATGAAGGGCTTCAGTCAGTGTATGCCATGACCGGGCGCAAGGGGCGCATCGACGCGCAGGAAGGGTTCCAGATGGGCAATGTCCTCGGTTCCTATGTTCATCTCCATTTCGGCAGCCGTCCGGAGATGGCCCAATCCTTTGTCCGGGCCTGCATGGCCGGTATGGACGCCTAGGGTGCCTTCGGTGGCCGTTACGCGGTGACGCCTTTCCCCATCCTTAACAACCGGGTCTCGGACAGGAAGGATATCGGGCATATGCTGAGATGGATACTCCACATAGACATGGACGCTTTTTTTGCGTCTGTTGAGCAGCTCGATAACCCTGAATTGCGTGGAAAGCCCGTGGCCGTGGGCGGCACCTCGGATCGCAGCGTGGTGTCGGCAGCCAGTTACGAGGTACGGCAATACGGTGTGCGGTCTGCCATGAGCGTGGTCAAGGCACGTCAGCTCTGCCCGGGGATCATTCTCGTACCCGGCCGTATGAAGCGCTACAAGGAAATATCCGGCCAGGTGATGGGGGTGCTGAAGGAGTTCTCGCCCACCGTGGAGCAGGCCAGTGTGGACGAGGCATACCTGGACGGCACTGGTTTGGAACGGCTGTTCGGTCCCATTGAAGAGGTGGGGCGGCGCATCAAGGCACGGATGAGAGAGGTCACGGGACTGACCTGTTCGGTGGGTGCGGCCCCTGTCCGGTTCCTGGCCAAGATCGCTTCGGACATGGACAAGCCGGACGGCATGTACATCATTGGCCATGAAGAAATGCATGATTTTCTGCGCACCCTGCCGGTTCGGAAAATTCCGGGCGTGGGCGCGAAGCTGGTGGAAATCCTGAAACGATTGGGGGTGAACACCTGCGGGGATGTCCTGCTCAAACCGAGGGAGCATTGGGAGGAGCGGCTGGGCAAATACGGCGGCGCCCTGCATGATCGGGCGTGCGGTATCGACCCCAATCCCGTGAGGGTCACCGAGGCCGCCAAGAGTTGCAGCGCGGAGAATACCTTTCACCAAGACACCACAGACCGCCTGGTGCTCAGAAAATGGTTGTTGGCCCAGTCCGAGCGCGTTGGTGAAGACCTGCGCCGCCATGGCTACAGGGGGCGCACCGTGACCCTGAAGATCAAATTTTCGGATTTCAAGCAGATTACCCGTTCCAAAAGCCTGGAAGTACGTACGGACAACACCGCCGTCATCTTCGAGACCGCCTGCGCATTGCTGAAACAGGTTGAGCTGGTCCGGGCTGTCAGGCTGATCGGAGTGGGGGTCTCTAACTTCGGTACACGGACCCGGCAGGTGAATTTGTTCGAAGAGGAGCCGCACAAGGTGGAGGCCACCAGCGAGTTGGACAAGGCCGTGGATGCGGTGCGGCGAAAATTCGGTGGCAAGGCCGTCACAAGGGTAGAATTGTTGGAGTTCAATAAAAAACCAACGAATTCAGCAGATTGATCCGGTGAATTAGAATGGTTGTTTCCGGCTTGCCAAAGTCGAGGAAGATTACTACATAGAATGCATCAAGACAGAGAAACAGCGTCTGCTGCGTGCAGGCCGAAATTCAGCCAAGTATACTACATGAAAAAAAACAAAATCAATGTGTTGCCTCTGCTTAGAGGCTCTTTTTATATGATGACAGGCCTCCTGGTTCTGTGTTTCGTCATTGTCGTTTCCGCCATGGCGGAAGATCCCGAGGGTATCATGGATGTGAAATTGTCCGTGAAGCCCGACCCGTTGGCGGCAGACGTCGAAAAGGGGCTGGGGCATCTGTTCTCGGTGCTTCAGGACCCCTCTGTTCCCCTTTCGGTGGCGGAAATCTCCTCCATGTTGGATTTCGTCATCGATGTTGAAGCCGATCCCAAGGATATCGAACCGGCCAAACGCTTTGGCGGCCGGGCCATTTGTCTCCGTCAGAATGTGGCCACTGATCTTACCAGTATCCTCAAGTATTTCTATAATCCAGCCATCCCCAACTATCTGCTCTGCCCCGCAGTCCTGAGGATGTCCGGCTGGCATGAGGGCAGTGATTTTCTCAGCCGGAGCAGGGGGCTGTGGGAAGAATTGCCCACCTTGAGCGAACCTGTGATCACGCGTGGACGCGAGTTTGAGGTGACCACGCCCGATTCCTTTGCAGAGGCCTATTACGGGTACAACCTGAACAGGCTGATGATCCTGCTCAAGCACAACGGCAAGAACGTGCTCATTTCCGTCTCCCAGCAGGAAGGCAAATCCGATGTCGGTCGCAAGGGTGCCATCCTCGACGACAAGCAGTGGGACTATTTCTACTCCGGTCTCGAGGGATTGAACCGCGGCATGATCGGCTGGATGGACACCTTCACCTATGACTCAGGCTCGGTCCAGGTGTTCGTCGAGCAGGACCCCCAGGCCCCCAGAAGTACGGTGTTCCTTTTCAAGTGGCTTCAGGCGGGGTGGGCAGGCATGAACGTGGTCAAGCGGAGCCATATCTATGACGGAACACTTCGCTATGTGCGCAGTTTTTCCAAGGTGGTCGAGTCCACCGATTTGACGCCGGAATATCTTGTTGAAGGTCTTCAGAACGTCCTTTCCATGTCCGACATTGAAATGGATGTCATGATCCGGCAGTATGCCCGCAATTTCGAGGCCCGGTTCAAGGATGATCCCAAGTTGAAGAAGGGGGATTATGCCGACGTCATCGAGAACGGCGGATATGCAGAAGTTCTGGACGCCGAGGCGCGCCGTTCCGTTTTGGCCCTGGAAACGCTCAAGTCACTGCTCGGCATGGAGACCCTGGTCACCGTGGGAACCAAGCCTGCTCCTGCAGTGGCGGAGTCTGTCGTGACCGACGAGAACCTGGCCAAGGTCGGGATACAGCCTGAAAGCTAGCCGAATTGGGCAATGCACGGTATATTGACGGCGCGTCGTGAGAAACGGCGCGCCGTTTTCTCATTTCAAAGGAGGTTCTGATGATTGTCACTGAAGATGATGCCAAATTCATGTTCTGTCCCCTGCTCAAGACCAGCGACGACAAGATGAAGATGTGTCAGGTGACCCTGTGCATGATGTGGCGGTGGGCGGATAAGGACCGGGAAAAGGGTTATTGCGGGTTGGCCGGAAATCCGGTCACACCGTCGAAGTAGAGTACCCTTCCCCTGAACCGGGATTCATGGCAAGAAACAGGCATGGTCAAACCGTTTAAGTTCAAGCTCGACAAGGTTCTTGATTTTCGGGAACAGTTGGAGGAGCAGGCCAAGGCGGCCCTGAGCCGGGCCAAGGCGCTCCGCGATGCTCAGGCCGAGGTTTTGGCCGACCTCGAAACACGGATGCAGGCCCACCTGGAGGCAGAGCTCGAGTCACGTAAGTCCACCAATGACATGTGGTTGTGGCGGCAGTACAAACAGGCCCTGGAGCAGGACATCTCCATTGTGCGGGTGGATCTGAACAGTTTGGAACTCAAATTGCAAAGATGTCTGACGGAGGCCGTGGAACGCTCCAGGGACAAGAAGCTCCTGGAGAAGCTCAAGGAAACGCAATCCAAGAAGCATCATGAAGAAGAAAACGCTCGAGAAGAGAAAGAAAACGATGAAATGGCAACGCTCCGGTACGAACCTAAGGATATCTAAGGTTCTTGTCAGTCTCGTTTTTCTGGCCCTGTTGAAACTGGCCGTGTTCGGCATGCTTAGTGTCGATTCTATGACGCTGAAAATGGTGAAAAACGCGCTTCCTGACGGAATTCCGGGGGTAGCCGTGGCCGCTGAAGACAAGGCCGAGGCCGTCCCCACCCCCATAGCCGACAAGGCAGATTCCGAAGCCAACCGTGCGGCCAAGGAAGAGCAGGCGTTGGATACGGCCGTCAAGCCTCGTACAGAGGACGATCTGCCTCAGGAATGGAAGGCCCTCAAGCGCAAGGAAGAGGAATTGGCCATCAAGGAGCGCACCCTCAAGGAGATGGAAGCGTCCATCAAGGCTGAGGCCGAAAAGGTCCGGAAACTTCATTCCGAGATCAAGTCCATGCTGGACGAGGCCAAGGAAATCAAGGACATGCGCGTCAAGCAGCTTGTGGACATGATCTCCAACACCAAGGCCAAGAAGGCTGCGGAAATTTTGCAGAGCATGGACGATGACCTGGCCGTGAAGGTGCTCTCGGGTATGCGCGGAAGACAGGCAGGCGAAATCCTGTCGTTCGTGGAGGCCAAGAAGGCCGCCAAGTTGTCGGAGGCACTGACCAAATTGCAAATCCCATTCGAAAGTCAATAGTGATTTGCGCAGACGAACCTGATGCGCGGGCAGCCCTTACGGGTTGCCCGTTTTTGTTGTTTTGTCCGTTATTGAACTGCGTAAAGCCTTGGCGTATACCTTGCACATGACCCGTATCAAACTGACATTGGCCTATGACGGCACGGATTTCTGCGGATGGCAGTTGCAGCCTAGAGATCGGACCGTGCAGGGTGAGTTGGAGAAGGCCCTCGAAGTCATTCTTGGAACGAAGGTGCGGGTTCACGGCTCGGGCCGCACGGATTCCGGGGTGCACGCCCTGGGGCAGGTTGTCCATTTCGATTGCGCCGAAAAGCGGCGCGGCCTGACGTGGCAGCGAAGTCTGAACGGGTTGCTTCCCCCGGATGTGCGGGTGCTGGACGCCGTGCCTGTGCCTGACGATTTTCACGCCCGGTACTGGGCCAGGGCCAAGACCTATGAATATGCTTTGTGGCATGAGCGCATGTTCTGTCTGCCGCAGCGCAGCCGCTATGTCTGGAATTGCGGGCCGGTGGATTTCGAGCGCATGGAGGCGGCCGCCCGCATCCTTGCGGGCGAGCATGATTTCGCGGCCTTCCAGAACGTGGGCACCGACGTCGGGTCCACTGTCCGGACCGTCTCCGGCATCTCGCGGCAGGAAGGCGTCACCGGCCATGAGTCGGTCTGGCGGTTCACGGCAACCGGTTTCCTGAAACAGATGGTGCGCAATCTGATGGGGTGTATGGTGGCCTGCGGCCGAGGCAAACTCACCACGGAGGAGGTCCGGGCCATTCTCGTGTCGGGCGACCGGACGTGCGCACCGGCCACGGTGCCGCCGCAGGGGCTGACCCTGGTTCGCGTGGACTATCCTGCCTGATGCCTATTTCACTGCAACGTCACGATGGTGTACGTCCCAGTAAAAGGTCGATGCTTCCAGCCGTTTGCCGATCTCTTTCCCCTTGTTTCCGAATTTGATGACAGTGCCGGGATGCACGAGCTTCAGGATCTTGATATCCACGTTGTTCATTTCTTCCTGACGCTTCAGCATCAGTTGGTTGATTTCCTCGCTCAAGGTCTTGCGCCGGTTGACCAGGGTCCTTCGGTGCTTGAGGACTTCTTTCACGGCAGGCCGTTTTTCGGCAGGTACCCGGGAGAGGATGATCTCGGGCGGCTCGGTGCCCAGGGCGCTGTCGATCTTCTTGATGGCCTGGGAAACCTTGGCCCGTTCCTGGCGCAGCTCTTCGTCTTCGTCATTTTCGATATGGATGCATACGGTGGTGTTCACGCCCAGCTCGGAGCCGATCTCGTTGATTTCCATGCCCTTGCGTGTGCAGATCGTGCCACCCTGGATGATGCCTTTTCCTGACGTGGCAAAGAGCTTGCCCCCGGCCTGGATGGACGAGTTCTGGATCTCATTGGCGATATGTACGTCGCCTCCAGCCCTGATCTTGGCATTGGTTGCGTAGTTGGCAACGACCTGGCCGTCACAGACGATCATGCCGCCGTCGGGCATGAGGATGCCGCCTGATACTTCCAACAGCCCTCCCGCATAGACTGTGGCGCTTTCAATGGAACCTTCCACGATAACATGTTCGGGAGCGGAGACCGAGAACCCCGCCTGGATGGACCCCTTGATTTTTACGGAACCGTGCTCGACCGTCACGTTGCCTGAGGTGAAATCCACGTTGCCGGGGATGACAAGGCATTCCGTTACCGAAAGGGTGCCTTTTTCCATGACCACCACGCCTTGAGCCTTGGACATGAAGGTGACGCCGTCCTCCTGGACAGCGACGTTTTCACCCGCATGGACATGCAGCACGTTGCCCGCATGGGCCGGAATGGTTTTGCCGTAGATGTCGATACCGCCCTCTCCCGCTGTGGGATGGTGCAATCGGCCGATGACCTGTCCCGGTTTGGCCATGGGGAAGGTTCCCCGGTTTCGGAAATCCAGCCGTCCGGCAGCGTCTTCGATGCCGGCGTCCTCGCGGGTGGATACCAGATATTCCAACCACCCGTCGCGTCCGGGGACCGGATGAATGCCCTTGACCAGGGTCTGGTCAAAGAGTGTGACTCCGAGAGCGGCGGCCTGTTTGAGTTTGGCGTCGAGAAGATCAAGGTCAATGTCGATGGTGACGCCCAGGTCTCGCAACTCCTTGTCTATGCGGGCGGGAGTGATGGGTTTGCCCTTGAAATCCTGATGATGCATGCTCCCGGTGACCTGGACCGCGTCGTCGGAAATATGTGGAATGGGGTCCACTGTGATGACACCGTCCTTGAGCCGGGCCATGCCCCATATTCGGGAAATGTAAGCTTCTGAGACCGGGTCCCAGTCCACGTTTTCGCCGACTTCCACGGTGATGTCCTTCGGGGTGAAGTTGCCTACCGGGGCGAGGGGGCGCCGATCGATGGTTTCGCCGGTTTCGGCTGCCTGGGCTGGACGGTATCGAACGAACCTGTCGTTGGGGAAGACGGGGAAATTCAGATCCCCGAGGGCCACAAGGGTGGCGTCCCTGGGCTCTTTGGCCGGAATGCCGCGGACCAGGGTTATGCCCCTGAATTCCTGATTCTGCCCAATGGCGTCAACAATGCGCTGGGCAGCGTTTTCGTCGATGGGGAGTTGCACCCCGGCAGCAGCCACCTGGCTTCGGAGGAGTTCCACACTCGGCCCCTTCCCTCCGTTGGGAGGGAAATAACGGTTGACGCCCAGCTTCATGCCGTCTTCGGACATGGCGAAGCGGAATTGTGCGTCAACGCTGTTATTGAGGTCTTGTTCGTCTGCCATTGGTCACCGTGCAAAAAAAAAAGAAACTTGCCGTGGCCCGGAGTGCTCAGCAAAACACTTGCTTGAAATTAACACAGGACTTTGCGAAATGGCAATGAGATTGGGAAAAGACAATTTTCATCAAAGGTTATGTGGTGGTGCTTGAGGAAAGACGCCAGTACAGTTCTTCCAGCATACTGGAGAGGTCGACAAAGATGCCGCCTGGTTCGGGCGGCAATCCGAACAGGGCGCGGCGTTGTTCGCGCAGGCCTTTTACTGCCACGGCTTCGGGATCGGAATGGAACACGGTCATGGACAGTCTTTCGGCCAGCAGATAGCCGGTCAGCCCGCTTACCAGCAGGTCCATGAGCAGCTTGAAACGGTCGCGTTTGTCGTTCCAGAAAGCCAGGGTTTCGTTGTCGGGTTTGCAGGCCAGGGACTCGCAGATGAGTGAATACAGGGTGTTGATGCCTGCGCCGGGAATGCCCCGCCGCCAGCCCAACAGCCATGGATTGCGCCAGAACAGGAGAAAGTGGTTGGTGCCGGTGATGATGATCTGTTCCATGGCCTGACGCGCCTGCATGAGCGTGGGGTCTTCCCAGATCGTCGGGCGGGCGGCCACGTCCCAGGCCGGAACCGGTCCTTTGGCATTGATGGATTCCCCGGAGTCTCCGAGGCTCCGGGCCAGGAGGTGGAGCAGCCAGCGATTGGCCTGAGGGGATGCGGGCGTCTCCAGGTGGGCGTAGCTCAATATGGCCTGGCCCGCGCCGAAATCATTGACCGTCACCGCAGGCAAGCCTTCCATGAAATCTGGGTTCAGGTTGATGCCGTAAAGATTTTCCCAGTCGGTCATGGTACCCTTGGGCAGGGTGGACAGGTTCAGGTCCGCCACCCAGAAGTCCGGGCCGGGTTTGCCGTACCGGGCAAGCACCGTGACAGACTCGTCCACCGGGTCGAACCGGCCCGGCCACCATACCGGGAGCAGGGCCTCGGACATGTCGCTCGGAACCAGTTCGTCGTCGGTATTCAATCGGGTCTCCACGTGTCCCGACAGGAAGTGGTGCAGCCGGTTTTTGTACCCTTTGCGGGTCCAGGGGGAGAGCCCCAGTCCGTAAGGGCCGGACAGGGCCAGTCCGGTGCCGCCGCAGAATCCGAGGTAGGTGCCGCCGCCATGCACGAATTCACAGATGGCGTCCATGCCGCGCACGCCCAGCCTGTCGGCCTTGCCCTTGGCCCGGCCTCCCGGAACGATGAGCATCCTGGGTGCTTCGCCGAACTTGCCAGCGAGCACGCCATCGGCTATTTCTGATCCGCGCACCAGACGGTGGGGAATGGCCCACGCCGTGAGTGCGCGGGTGACCAGCAGTCCCCAGAAATGCGATTCGTCCCAGTATATATGTATGCTTGACATATGCGGCTCTCTTGACAAGGGTAGCCCGACGCTATCAAAGGCGCAACCACTTGCGCAAGCGTAACTATACGATATTTCAGGCCGTCGGTGAACATATCCCGGCGTGTGCCAGTATAAAGGAAGGAATTTTAATGGCCCGTAAAGAATTAGCCAAAGCCTACGAACCGTGGGATGTGGAAGAAAAATGGGAAACCCGTTGGGAAGCGGACAAGACTTTCACCCCTGACCCCGATGGTCCGGGTGAGTCCTATTCCATCGTCATCCCGCCGCCCAACGTCACCGGTGTCCTGCATATGGGCCATGCCTTGAATCTGACGCTTCAGGATATCCTGTGCCGCTTCAATCGTCAGCAGGGCAAGAACGTGCTGTGGGTGCCCGGCACCGACCATGCGGGCATCGCCACCCAGAACGTGGTGGAGCGTCAGCTCAAGGAAGAGGGGTTGACCCGCGACGATCTGGGCCGCGACAAGTTCATCGAACGCGTCTGGGAGTGGAAAAAGGAGAAGGGCGACCATATCCTGGGCCAGATCCGCCGTATCGGCGCATCCGTGGACTGGACCCGCGAGTGTTTCACCTTTGACGAGCAGCGCGCCAAGGCCGTGCGCGAGGTCTTTGTCAAGCTTTTCGAGGAAGGGCTGATCTACAAGGGCGACTACATCATCAACTGGTGCAACCGTTGCCATACCGCCCTGGCCGACGACGAGGTCGAACACGAGAACAAGCCCGGCCACCTGCATCACATCAGGTATTCCCTGACCGACGGTTCCGGTGATCTCATCATAGCCACCACCCGCCCCGAGACCATGCTGGGCGATACGGCCATTGCCGTGAACCCGGACGACGACCGTTTCAATCACCTGATCGGCAAGACAGCCATCCTGCCGCTGGTCGGCAAGGAACTGCCCATCATCGGCGACACCTACGTGGACATCGAGTTCGGCACCGGCTGCCTCAAGGTCACTCCCGCTCACGACATGAACGACTGGGAGTTGGGCCGCAAGCACGATCTCGAAGTCATCTCCGTGCTCGACGAGAAGGGCTTCGTCAACGAGAATGCCCCGGAGAAATATCAGGGTCTGTCCGTTTCCGATGCGCGCAAGGCCGTCATGACCGACCTCGAAGCCGAGGGCCGCGTTGTGGAAGTCGCCGACCATGAACATTCCGTGGGCGTGTGCTATCGTTGCAAGTCCGTGATCGAGCCGCATGTCTCCACCCAGTGGTTCGTGTCCATGAAGCCGCTGGCTGAAAAGGCCCGTGCCGCTGTGCCCGCTGAGACCCAGATTTTCCCGGAGCATTGGACCAAGACCTATTACGCCTGGCTGGACGAAATCCGCGACTGGTGCATCTCCCGGCAGATCTGGTGGGGGCATCGCATCCCGGCTTGGACCTGCGAGGAGTGCGGCGAACTGATCGTGCCCATGGAAGACCCGACCGCCTGTCCCAAATGCGGCAGCGGCAATCTGGTCCAGGACGAGGACGTGCTCGACACCTGGTTTTCTTCCGCCCTGTGGCCGTTCTCCACGCTCGGCTGGCCCGACGACACCAAGGAGCTGGCCCGGTACTACCCCACATCCTGTCTGGTGACCGGGTTCGACATCCTGTTCTTCTGGGTGGCCCGTATGATGATGATGGGTCTTCAGTTCAAGAATGAAGTGCCGTTCAAGCACGTCTACATCCACGCCCTGGTCCGTGACGAGATGGGCAAGAAGATGTCCAAGTCCACGGGCAACGTCATTGACCCGCTGGACATGATCGGCAAATACGGGGCCGATGCCCTGCGTTTCACCCTGACCAGCTTTGCGGCCATGGGTCGTGACATCAAGCTTTCGGAGCAGCGCATCGAGGGCTACAAGCATTTCATGAACAAGATATGGAACGCCACCCGGTTCGCCATGATGAACCTGCCGGATGAAATCCCGGCAGTGGAACTCGATCAGGCGGATGGCCTGGCCAACCGCTGGATTCTGCATCGCCTTGAAGAGGTAAAGGCGGCCATTGTCGAGGCCACCGGGACCTATCGGTTCAACGAGATCGCCCAGATACTCTACAAGTTCATATGGTCGGAATTCTGCGACTGGTACCTGGAGATGATCAAGCCCGCCCTCTACGGCGAGGACGAGACCGTCAAGGCAGCCACCCAGAAGGTTCTCTGGACCGTCCTGTCCGAGACCATGGTTCTGCTTCATCCGGTGACCCCGTTCATCACCCAGGAAATCTGGAGCGTACTGCCCAGACCTGCGAACGACGACCGTTCCGAGGATATCGCCACCCTGCCGTTTCCGGCCATGCGCAAGGACTGTCTGAATCCGAACGTGGTCAAGGAGATGGAATTGTTCATGGGCGTGGTCTCCGGTACCCGAAACATCCGCACCGAACTGCTTATCGAACCGGCCAAGAAGCTCGACCTGCTCATCAAGACCGTCAGCGACGAGGACAAGGCAGTCCTTGAAGGCAACATCGGTTTGATCCGGTCCCTGGCCCGAATCCATACCGTGACCATCGGCCCGGACGTGAAGGGGCCCAAGGCTTCCGGCGTGGCCGTGGTCCAGGGCAACGAATTGTCCGTGCCGCTCGAAGGCGTGGTGGACTTTGAATCCGAACTCGTCCGTCTGGACAAGAACATGGTCAAGCTCGACAAGACCATGAAGGGCGTGGCCGGTAAGCTCAAGAACCCCGGCTTTGTGAGCAACGCCCCCGCCGAGGTGGTTGAAGGCGAGAAGAAAAAACTCGCCGAGATGGAAGAAGAAAAAAACAAACTGACCCAGCTCAAGGCCCGCCTTGAGTCGGTCATGGGATAGGTTTTGTAAGTAATCCGGAGGAAATTTTTTTCAAAGGTTTTCCCCCGGACCCCCTTTTGCAATTTTTTGGAGCTACGCCGTCAGGGAGTGCAAAGGGAAGCAAAAGTAGATGACGGCGGCGTAGAAACGTGGTCCGCGAAGGGCGCGCCACAGATGAAAGGCCCCAAATGGCGCATCCGGGAATGTCCGAGTTCGTACAGTCTCCCAGCGCCGTGATACAAAGTTTTGGAGGGTCCAGGGAACCTCTTTCAAAAGGTTTCCTGGCCGCCGGAGGCAAACGATATGGCAAATGTATTTTTGGTTGGTGCTGGACCGGGCGATCCGGGAATGTTGACCCTGCGTGCGAAAGAGGTCATCGAGACCTGCGACATCATGATCTACGACTATCTGGCCAATGCGGACTTCCTGAAGTGGTGCAAGCCGGAATGCGAGATTCTGTACGTGGGCAAGAAGGGCGGGGACCACACCCTGCCCCAGGACAAGATCAATGACCTGATCGTGGAGAAAGCCAGATCCGGCCTGATGGTCTGCCGTCTCAAGGGCGGTGACCCGTACGTCTTCGGCCGCGGCGGCGAAGAGGGCGAAGAACTGGTCGAGGCGGGCATCGAATTCGAGGTCGTGCCGGGCATCACGGCGGGCGTGGCAGCGGCTGCCTATGCGGGCATCCCGGTGACGCATCGCGATCACACCACTTCGGTCTGTTTCATCACCGGCCACGAAGATCCGACCAAGGGCGAATCCGGGAATAATTGGGCGGTCTACGGCCAGTCCAACTCTACCCTGGTCTTTTACATGGGCGTGGGCAACCTGCCCATGATAGCCAAGAATCTCATGGACAACGGTCGGGCTGCCGACACCCCTGTGGCATTGGTTCGCTGGGGTACGCGCTGCAACCAGACCTCGTTCGTTTCCACCCTCGACAAGGTAGCCGAAGAGGCAAAGCAGCGTGATTGGAAGGCCCCTTCCATCATCATCGTGGGCGGCGTCTGTTCTCTGCACGACAAGCTTGCCTGGTTCGAAAAGAAGCCCATGCTCGGCCAGGGCGTGGTCGTGACCCGCGCTCGGGAACAGGCTTCGGGGCTGGTGGATATTCTGCGCGGCCATGGTGCATGCATTCACGAATTCCCGACCATCGCCGTGGAGCCTCTGAGCGATTACAGCGAGGTCGAGACCGCCATCCTGCAACTGGCCCGATATCAGTGGGTGGTGTTCACCTCGGTCAACGGCGTCAAATTCTTCTGGGAACAGCTTCGGCTGATCGGGCTGGATGCGCGCATCTTCGGCGGCATGCAGATCGCGGCCATCGGCCCGGCCACGGCGGACGAACTCCGCGCCCGCGGCATCGAGCCGGACTTCATTCCCGAGAAATATGTGGCCGAACACGTGGTCGAGGGATTGCTCAAGCTCGGCATTGCCGGTTCGGACGTGCTCATCCCCCGCGCCAAGGTAGCCCGCGAGGTGCTGCCCAAGGAACTCAAGGAAGCGGGCTGCAACGTCACGGTTCTGCCTGTCTACGAGACCAAGCTGGTCCAGGCAAGCGGCGACGAGATCGTGGCCGGCCTGGACAACGGCGACATCCAGTACGTGACCTTCACCTCCTCCAGCACGGTGGAGAACTTTTTCGAGCTGGTGGACCCCGAGGTCTTCAGGAAGTACCCGGACATGAAGATAGCCTCCATCGGCCCGGTGACCACCGAGACCGTGAAGCGGTTCGGCTTCACCCCGGATATCGAGCCGGAGGACTACACCATCCCCGGACTGGTGGCCGCGCTGGTCAAGGATGCCGAATAAATCGATCGATATGACGGAAAAGGGCTTCACCTATTTGGTGAAGCCCTTTTCCGTGGCCGAATTTGTGTCTAGCGGTAATCGCTGATAATGCGATCCACGGTGCCGTCTGCCTTGAGCTGGTCCAGGGCTGTCTGCAGCCGTTGCACGATGGCCGGGTCCATGTCCAGGCTGGCCGCGAAGTACAGTAACGAGGAAAACAGTCTGAGTACGACCTCAACGTCGGCGGGGTCATAGCCCATCTGCTTCATGGTGAAAAAGGCGGCGGATTCGTTTGCCACCATGACGTCAATCCGGTTTTCATGGAGTTTCTTGGCGTTCAGCTTCAGGTCGTGCACGGGATAGATATATTTGATATCCATGCCGTTTCTGATCAGATACTGTTCCGAAGCGCTGGCCCGGATGGTTCCGAACCGGTACAAGCTCGCCTCCTTGATGGGGTCGGAGATTCTTATGTTCCTTTTCTTGAGCGCGATCAGGCTTCCGTAGAGGGGCATTATCGGTCCGATCCATTGGAACAGATCCTTTCGAGCTTCGGTCTTGGCCATGGAAAACAGGATGACGTCGGATTTTTTCTGTATTTCCTGGTACCCACGAGCCCACGGCCAGATGCTGATGTCCTGGCGGGAGAGGTTCAATCCCGCCCGGTCTGCCATGAGCAGAAATATGTCGGTGGAGATACCTGTGGGCTGCCCCAGGTTTTCATAATTGAAGGGAGGATTGGATTCGCTGATCACGCGAAGGCCGGCTGCCGAAGCCGGGAGCTGGCTCAGCAGCATGAATATGATTAATAAAATGCGCATAGCATATGACTACTTGTTGGTCCCTTGCCCTGTCTATTCACGTCTATGACCCATGCACGCAAAAGAAGCAATCCATTGACGGGATGGATTCAGGGTGACAATTCTGCCCCAGGGAAATCCGCTCTTGAAAAAGGACGCGGATTGGGCCAAGTTCGGAAGCGGGGTCAGTCCCCCGCAGTTTTCATTCATCGAAAGGGAGCATCCATGCCATTGCCCATAGCCGTTCTCGTGTCAGGGAGCGGGTCCAATCTGCAATCCATCATCGACCGTATTGAAGCGGGTGTACTTGATGTCGAAATCAAGGTCGTCGTTTCCAACAGGGAAGACGCCTATGGCCTGGTCCGGGCCAGGAATCACAACATCCCGACCCAGGTGCTGCTGCATACTGAATTCGATTCTCGCGAAGCCTTTGACGAGGCCCTGGTCCAGACTATCACCACGAGCGGCGTGGGTGAACGCGGCGCAGTGGTCATGGCCGGGTTCATGCGCATCGTCACCCCGGTGTTCCTGAAACCCTTCGAGGGCAGGGTCATCAATGTCCATCCGGCCCTGCTGCCCAGTTTTCCCGGTGTGCACGGCCAGGGCGACGCCGCCGACTACGGCGTGAAAATTTCCGGCTGCACCGTGCATTTCGTGAACGAAAAGATGGATAACGGGCCGGTCATCATCCAGGCCGCCGTGCCCTGCGAACCGGGCGAGGGAGGCGACAAGCTCGGGGCGCGCATCCTGCAACTGGAACATCGCATTTTTCCTCAGGCCCTGCAATGGCTGGCCGAGGAACGGCTGGAGGTCGACGGCCGGTTCGTGCGGCTCAAGCCCGCCGCCAGAAGATCGGCCCTGCAACCCGTGGCCGACATTGACCCCGAGACCCAGGCCCTTGTCTGGCCGCCCTTGGAAGAAGGCTTTTAAGAGGCCTCCGGCGGCCAGAGGGGAAACTTTTGAAAAAGTTTCCCCTCTGGACTCCCCTTCAAAACTTTTTGTCGCGCCTACGGCGGGGGTGAGGTTTTGGTGTTTTTTTTGGGATTAAGCAGTAATGAACCTGAATCTTTCTTTTATACCCATCTGACGCTGCCGACGATATACACTGTGTATGTTCCTGGGCGCGCCCGATCACATCAAAAAAA
>NZ_QTZO01000017.1 GCF_004025585.1 Pseudodesulfovibrio sp. S3 | reverse complement strand
TCGTCTCAGGGGGCAGAAGGGGGTGGGACTCGGTCGCCGCATGGAGAACGGTTTTCGAGAGGTGTTTCATATGGGGTATGAGCGTGCAGTACTGGTCGGGAGTGATATCCCCGGCCTGACCCCGGATATCGTCAACAGAGGGCTGGCGGCGCTGACGCCCGAGAAGGCGGCCTTTGGCCCGGCCGGGGACGGCGGATACTATCTCATAGGCTTTCACCGTAACGGGTTTTTCCCGGAGGTATTCAAGGCGGAGGAGTGGAGCGATGCGGCAGTGTTCCAACGGGCCTTCAACCTCATCACCGGATCGGGCTTGAAGTTTGCCGAGCTGGACAGGCTGGATGACATGGACACCATGGACGATATCGAGACCATGCTGGCGCTGGGTTCGGCAGGGCCGTTGCGAGGCAGGACCTTGGACCTGGCGCGGAAACTGATCGGACGCTGATTCTTTTTCTTTCGTTCGGCGGTACGGGGTGAAGAGTTGCCCTGTACAGGATAACAGGTATACTCGGCGGGTACTTGAATCAGGAGTGTTATATGAGTCAGTCAAAAGTCAACCCGTTACCGGCCAATAGGGTTTTGAATTCATTTGATAAATTTTTCAAGATGGAAGCTGCTGGTGGTATCGCGCTCATGGTTTGCACCATCGCGGCGCTGGTCTGGGCCAACTCTCCCTGGGCCGAATCCTATCACGCCTTGTGGCAGACCAGGCTTACCGTGGGCATCGGGAACTGGGTCCTCTCCAAGGCGGCCATTCTGTGGATCAACGACGGACTCATGGCGGTATTCTTTTTCCTTGTCGGCTTGGAGATCAAGCGTGAACTGATGGTGGGCGGGCTGTCCACGATGAGCCAGACCATCATGCCGGTGGCCGCAGCCGTGGGCGGCATGGCTGTGCCTGCGCTCTTCTTCTTCGGCCTTAACGCCGGGCAGGAATCTGCAGCCGGATGGGGCATTCCCATGGCCACGGATATCGCGTTTGCGCTTGGCATCATGTCCCTGTTGGGTAGCAGGGTGCCGGTGGGCCTCAAGATTTTTCTGACGGCAGTGGCCATCGTGGACGATATCGGCGCTATCCTGGTCATCGCTGTGTTCTATACCACGTCCCTGGACCTGACGGCTCTGGCCGTGGGGTTGGGGGGGCTCTGCATCATGGCCGCGCTCAACCTGCGGTGGGGCATCCGCCACTCCATCCCGTACCTGGTGCTCGGCGTCATTGTCTGGTTCGCTTTTCTCATGTCCGGGATTCACGCCACCATCGCAGGCGTGCTGGCGGCCATGACCATCCCGGCCGGGACGCGCATGAACTGCTCCTCTTTCGTGGAAGAACTGCGTCATGCCGCCGAGGTCTTCGAGTTGGCCATCACTCCGGGCAAGACCGTGCTGACCAACAGGGAGCAGCAGGTGGCGCTGCATTCCATGGAACATGCCTACGAAGCGGCCACCACCCCCTTGCAGAACATCGAGCACGCCCTGCATCCGTGGGTGTCGTTTGCGATCATGCCCATCTTCGCCCTGGCCAATGCCGGCGTGGCCATGGACGCCGGAGTCCTTCGGGAACTGTTCACCCCGGTGTCCCTCGGCATCTTCTTCGGTTTGGTGGTGGGCAAACAGGTGGGGGTGACCGGTGCCTGCTGGGTGGTCAACAAACTCGGTCTGGCCCCTTTCCCGGACCGGACCACATTGATGCACCTTTGGGGCGCGGCCTGTCTGGCCGGTGTGGGCTTCACCATGTCCATTTTCATTGCAAACCTGGCCTTTGACGAAGGGACCAGACTGGTGGAATTGTCCAAGATCGCCATTCTGTTCGCCTCGTTGGTGTCCGGAGTGCTCGGCTATATGGTGCTCAAGTTCCTTGCGCCTGACATTTCAAAGGAAGGTGTCGGATAGTTTCGGCAAAAAAATCGGATAGATAAAGCCCCCCCCGCATGTCCGATGATGTGCGGGGGGCTTTTCGTGTTGTCGGGAAAAAGGGGGGGGCTAGAATTCCATCAGGCCCAGGGGGTCCAGTTCGCTTTGTTCCACGCGTATGAAGGTTGCCACGTCGAAGAAAAGGTCTGAGCTGATGTCGGTCAGTCTCCACTCGCTGCCCGTGCCGAAGGAATTCCACAGTTCTGTCTGAATGCCCTGGCGGATCTTGAAAGAGACGGTTTCCACTTCGGGTTCGGTGCCGCCGAGATGGGTTTGCATGAGCGGTACAAGGCCGCAGGTCACGTGCTGGACGTCGATGATGGTGTCGTCTGTCATGTCATTTCCCTATGCAGAAGGAGTCGAAGATGGAGTTGAGGATGTCATTGGAGGCAATCTCTCCGGTGATGCCCGAAAGCACGTTGCAGGCGGTTTCGAGGCGCACGCTCAGGAGGTCGTAGGGAATGGACGTTGCCGCGTCCTGCTCCAGGGCCAGCAGTTCTTCGGCAGCCTCCCTCAGTACGGCGGCCTGCCGCGCATTGGGGGCGAGTTCGTCCGGGTCGGGTTGGCCCGCGCCTTGGAGAATACGCTCCCGGATGCGGTTGCACAGGGTGGCGAGACCGGTCCCGGTCTTGGCTGAAACAGCCACGGTTTCGAAGCCGAGGTCCGTCAGAGGCGAGCCGAAAGCCGCGTCGAATGCGTCCTGGTCGGACTTGTTCAGGACAGCCAGCGTCTTGCCTGCGTCCAAAAAACCGGTCATGGACAGGGTTTCGTCGTCCAAGGGCGTGGTCCCGTCGGCAAGGAGCAGCACCAGGTCGGCTTGGTCCATGAGCTCGCGGCCCTTTTCCAGTCCGGCGGACTCGATGATGTCGTTGGTTTGGCGGATACCCGCGGTGTCGGTCAGGCGGATGCTCAGGCCGTCCAGATTGACGGTCTCCTCCAGGTAGTCGCGAGTGGTGCCGGGCTGGTCCGTGACGATAGCCCGGTTTTTACCGAGCAACCCGTTCATGAGACTGGACTTGCCTGCGTTGACACGGCCCGCCAGGACAACCAGTGCGCCTTCGCGCCAGGCCCGTGTGCGGTCCACGGCACAGAGCAGGGATTCGATATCCAGGCGCACTCGGGTACAGGTTCGGATCAGTTCCTCGGGGGAGAGGCATTCGACCTCGTCGTCAGGGAAGTCCACAGCCACGGCCAGTTGGGCACGCAGGTGCTCCAGGCTGGCTCGCAGTTCAGTGATTTTTTGGCCGAGAAGGCCGGATAGCTTGACCTGGGCCAGATGCATGGCGGCCTTGGTGGGGGCGTGAATCATCTCGGCCACGGCTTCGGCCTGGGACAGGTCCATGCGGCCGTTCATGAAAGCCCGATAGGTGAATTCGCCGCGCTCTGCCAGGCGGGCACCCCGGTCAAGGGCCTCCTGCAATACGGCATCGAGCACGGCCCGGCCCCCGTGGCAGTTGAGCTCGACCACGTCTTCGCCGGTGTAGGATTTGGGCCCGGGCATGAAAGCGCAGAGCACGTCGTCCAGCTCCATGCCGTTGCGGTCGAGGATATGGCCGTAATGCAGCCGATAGGGCGTGAAGTCGGTGAAGGCACTGTTGGCGGGCCGGAAGAGTCCACCAGCAATCACCCGACATCGGCTGCCGCTGATGCGGATGATGCCCACGCCGCCGTTTCCGGGCGGGGTGGCGATGGCCGCGATGGTGTCCCTGGATAACCTTGGATCAAGCATGTGGATTTCCTTACAGGACGTTGCCCGGAATGGCAAAAGGGAAAAGGGCCGCTTCAGGAAGCGGCCCTTGAAGATTGCATCAAGGCTTTCGAGAGTGGTGCAGTTGCGCTGCTATCGAAGGCTGCCGTTCTTAGTACCGGGCGCGGCTGCCATTTTTGCGGCTCTTGGGAACGATGAGCACGCGTTTCATGGGACCGTCGCCTTTGGAGCGGGTGAAGACGGTCTCGTTTTCCTGCAATACCAGGTGAATGACACGTCGGTGATAGGAGGACAGGGGCTTGGTGGACTGGGTCCGGCCCAGGCTGTCCGCTTTTTCGGCCAGGTGCAGGGCGATCTGGCGGAGCTTGTCGTCCTGGCGTTCGCGATAGTCGCCGGTATCCACCTGGATGCGGACAGAGGCTTCCATCTTGCGGGAGACGAGGCGGTTGACCAGGTATTGGATGGAGGAGAGGGTCTGGCCCTCGCGCCCGATGATCAGGCCGGAGTTCTCTTCGTCGTCGATGAAGACCTTGACCCGGTCGGTTTCCAGGGTAATCTCAAGGGTGGTTTCACCGACGATGGGGTCGAGCAGCTTGACCATGACTTCCCGCACGGCCGCTTCCAGCACGACAGGATCGAATTCCGACATGTCGGAGCGGGGGCGTTCCTCTTGCTGTTCACGCGGTTCACGCGGTTCACGCGGCTCGCGAGGTTCACGGGCCTTTTTCTCACGCGGCTTGTTCTCGCGCCGGGGCTGTCTTTCGCTCTTGGCCTGTCTGGGCTTCTTTTCACGCGGTTTGCGTGCATTGCGGGCAGGTCCCTCGGCCTGATCTCCCCGGTCGACGTTGCCGTTGACGTCGTTGAAAACTTCCACCGGAATGAGGTTGCCGTTGGGCTCTTCAATCTCGGCCTTGGCCTCGGGCTTTGGTGCTGCTTGGGCCTTGGGCTTGGGTTTTGCCTTAGGCTTGGATTCCTGTTTGGGCTTGGCTGGTGCCGCATCGTCGCCATTGAGGATGTCAGAGGCGTTAACCTGGGCTTGCGGCCTGGCTTTGACCTTGGCTTTTTTGACGCCCATGATGCCGAAGATCCCGGAGGAGCCTCCGGCCATGATCTCGATTTCCAGCCGGTCGCGTTTGAGATTGTAGTAATCACATGCGCTTTCGATGGCTTCGTCCAGGTCCTTGCCCTGGAATTCTTTGAAGTCGCTCATTATCTATAGTCCTTATCAAGCCGGGGTAAATGGGCCCCCCGGTGGCGTTAATCGTTCGTGGCGGCTGCTTTGGCCTTGGATTTCCTGGCGATCATCAACTGTTGCCCGATGGACAGAAGGTTGTTGAACAGCCAGTACACGACCAGACCGGACGGAAACTGCAGGAACATGAAGGTAAAGATGGCCGGCATGAGCAGCATGATCTTTTGCTGCGTGGGGTCGCCTGCACTGGGGGTCATCTTTTGCTGCAGGAACATGGATGCGCCCATGATGATCGGTGTGATGTAGTACGGATCCTTGGCGGAAAGGTCCGCGAGCCAGGGCAGATCGGTGAAGGGCAGGTGGGCGATGAAAGGAGCGTGCCTGAGCTCCACAGCGCCGAGCAGGGCCTTGTAGAGGCCGAAGAATACCGGGATCTGCACGATCATGGGAAGACAGCCGCCCATGGGGTTGACCTTGTAAGTCTTGTACAGGGCCATGGTCTCCTGATTGAGACGCTGCTTGTCGTCGCCGTATTTCTCGCGAAGTTTAGCGACCATGGGCTGGAGTTTTTTCATCTGCTCCATGGACCCGTAGCTCTTCTGGGAAAGGGGCCAGAAGATGAGTTTGATGATACAGGTCAGGAGGATAATGGCCACACCGTAGTTGCCGATATAGTCATAGAAGAAGTTCAGACCGATCAGCAGCGGCTTTGCCAGGACGTCGAACCAACCGAAGTTGACGGCGTCGCTCAGGTCGTTGGGCATCTTGGCCAGCATTTCCCGGTCGGTGGAGCCGATGAAATAGGATGCCTTCAGGGTCTTTGCCACGTTGGGCAGGAAGGTGGCTTTCTCGCTGATGGCCATACGGAAGATGTCGTCCTGTACGCCTGCGGACAGGGACGAGTTTTCGTTTCCGGGCAGTACGGCAAACAGGAAATAGTTGGATTCGATGGCGCCCCAGTTCAGTTCGCCGGTTACGGACAGCCCTTCTTCCTTGAGGTCGTCACGGTCGTCCATCTCTTCGCGTTTTTCCTTGGTCAGGTAGGCGATCCGTGTCGGGTTGTAACGGTCGTCTTCGGCGGACATGGATTTGGCGGCGGCGGTAAAGGACAGGGAGCCTTCAGCGCCGGTCTCGGTCATGTTGGTGACCGTGGCCGATTCGTCGATGAGATAGGAGTCGGCGTGGAAGGTGAGGGTACGTTCGATGTGGAATCCGCCGGATTGGCCGACAAAGGTCAGGGTCTTGGTCCCGTCCGAATCGTTCAGGGTGAGGTCGGTGCCCGAGAAGGACCACTGGCCGCGTTTCCACGTGTGGTGTTCCTTGTCATTGGCGGTCAGAATCAGGCCGAGCGGGCCCTTGGCAAAGGCATTGGGGCCGACGAGGTCCACATTCGGGGAGTTTGCCGCAATGGTGTCACGATAGTTCTTGAGAATGAATTTTTCGAGAGTGCCGCCCTGGGAATTGAAGACGGCGGTGTAAAGCGGGGTATCCACCGTGACCGGGGTTCCGGCGGTGGGAGTGAAGTCTGGGGCGGAGGCAGCTTCGGCTCCGGCCTGGGCTGCGGTGGAGGGCTGCTCGGTGAGGGCAGCCGTTTTCTGTTCGGCCTCGGCGGCCTTTCGGGCTATTTCGGCTTGTTGTTCTGCCGAGGGGGCCATGATGTACTGCCACCCGAAGATGACAACAGCACTCAGCACCAGGGCAATTACAAGACGGATTTGCTCCTTCTTCTCCATGGGATGAATCTCGCTTTGGTTTTGAAATCGGGCCAAACGGCCGGGACGGGGTCAAAGCCCCCGCGGCATAAAGGCTGGCAACGAAGGAGACGCCAAAGCGTAAGAAGGCCCCCCTTGAATGCGCCGTGTTGGATGAGGGCTTCCTTCGCGTATTCGGAGCACGTCGGATAGAACCTGCATGCCTTAGGCAGCAAGGGAGAGATGAGTTTTTGATAAAACCAAATGAGCGCCAGAAATAGTGAGCGCATCATTTCCTCTCTATGAGGCCGCCGCTTCCGCACGTAAACGGCTGAAAAGCGGGGTGAACTCTTCTGTGGCAAGGGCGAGATCCAGCTGCTTGGCCTCAAGGTTCCTTTTCGGAACAATGACAATATCCAGAGGCAATTCAAAATCAGATTGATGCAGCCTGAAAAACTCGCGCACCACCCTTTTGATACGGTTGCGCGCCACTGCGTGCCCAACTTTCTTACTCACTGTCAGCCCCAGGCGAAGGCCGCCGTCAGGATCAACGCGCTTACGGATGAACAGGATGAAACTGTGGGTGTAGTGTTTCCTGCCCTGTTCGTAACAAGCTGTGAATTCTGGGCTTCTGAGCAGCCGGCGCTCCTTGTTCCAGGCTAGACGGCTAATCTCTTACGCCCTTTGGCGCGACGGCGGCGAAGCATTGCGCGCCCGTTTTTGGTGCGGGAGCGCACCAGGAAACCGTGGGTTCTTTTGCGACGGCATTTGCTGGGCTGGTAAGTACGTTTCATATCTATATCTCCTAAAGAGTGAAAATTTACTAGAAGTCATGTCGAACGGAAGCATATAACCGCTGTCCCGAAGACCGTCAAGCGCTATTTTCGGGTGGTTCTCCAGTCTCCGCTTCCGGGCGACCGGGAAATCTGCTACAGGTTTTTTCAACGGTTGGCGAGCGAAAAAAATGCCAGTTTCAGGATCGCCATATAATACCATAAACTATAAGCCACGGAGACGCCATGGACAAGCCTGTAGATAATTTTTGGGACTTGAATCTCAGGGATCTGAAGCAGCAACTGGCAAAAAACGGATTTGAAGTCTTTCTCGCAGATTCAGCAGACCATGCCCGCGAGGTGGTACTCACCGAGATTCTGCCTGTTCTCAAGCCGAAAACCATATCCTGGGGCGGGTCCACAACCCTTGCGTCCAGTGGGCTGTACGACATCCTGCGTGACTCCGACGAGTTCGAGTGCCTGGACACGTGGGACAAGTCCCTGAGCAACGAGGAAAAATACGAGCTTCGCCGCCAGGCCCTGTTGGTGGATTGTTTTTTCACGGGCACCAATGCCGTCACCCTGGACGGCAAGCTGGTCAATCTCGACATGATCGGCAACCGCACCGGGGCCATTACCTTCGGCCCGAAGAACGTGGTCATTCTGGTCGGTCGGAATAAAGTCGTGCCCGACCTGGAACGGGCCATGGACCGGATAAAGGAGTACGTGGCCCCTGTGAACACCATGCGCCTGGACATGAAGACGCCGTGCGTCAAGACCGGCTACTGTATGGATTGTGATTCGCCCCAACGTATCTGCAACGTCTGGTCCATCACCGAGAAATCCTTTCCCAAGGGCCGCATCAAGGTGGTCCTCGTCAATGAAGACTGCGGATTCTAGGCGGGAGCCTCCGGCGGCCCCCCCCATCTTTCTTTTTTCCTGAACTTTTGGTGCCGCTTTGCCTGGTGTGGCGGTGTGGAAAGAGGTGTTCCCAAAATGTGCGTAACGCGGGCAGTTGTGGATAAGATGTTCCAAAGTGTGTTCCCAACCTGTTCCGCTTTTGGAACATCGCCCCGGAGGCCTTGGTAATGGCGGGTCGCCATCTTTCCACAGCCCGTGGCTACCGGGAGTCCGTCAGGCCTCGGGAGGGCGAGGTCCGTTTTCAGGTGGCGGTGGAGCAGACCGATCTGCTTGTCGTGGCCGAAACCGACCTGCGCGACGAGATTGCCTCCTTTGTGTCCCAGGTCCGGGGCGACATCAAGAACTGGATACTGTTTCATCCGGAATTTGCCGAAAGTCTGGTGCCGGTTTCTGTTCCAGAGACCGCACCCGATATCATCCGGGCCATGGCGGCGGCCGGGGAGGCCTGCGGTGTCGGTCCCATGGCGGCCGTTGCCGGAGCCGTTGCCCAGGCCGTGGGGGAGGCGTTTGTTTCGCGCAGTCCGAATATCCTGGTGGAGAACGGTGGGGATACCTACCTGCATTCGACCAGGGAGCGGGTGGTGGCCTTGTTGGCCGAGCCGGAATCCGGGGCTTCGGTCGGTTTGAGGCTGGAAGCAGGAGCCTTTCCCGTAGCCATCTGCGCTTCCAGCGGTACCATCGGACATTCGCTCAGTCTCGGTTCGGGGGACCTGGTGGCTGTCCGGGCCAAGGACGCCCGGTTTGCCGACGCTGCGGCCACAGCCCTGTGCAATGAGTTGAATTCCGAGGCCGATATGGACCGGGTGCTCAAGCGGGCCAAGGCCTTGGCTGCTTTTGGTCTGGAGGGCGTGTTCGCCCAGTATGATCAAAAGGTGGCCGCCTGGGGCGACCTGGAGCTGGTGGCCCTGGATTAGGGCAGCGGCCTGCCGTAATACCACAGGTCTGTGGTTTTCCCCCACTTTCTGACGCCGTCCTTGCTCACGCCCTCGTTGACGAATCCACATTTTTCCAGCACCCGGCGTGAGGCTGGGTTCCAACCGAAGACCGTGGCCGAGAGTTTTTCCACGTTCGTGGCTTGCCCCATGTAGGCTGTCAGGGCCGTGACCACCTCGGTGGCGATTCCCTTGCCCCAGTGGTCCACGCCCAGCCAGTAGCCCATTATGGCGGTGTGGCTCTGTATGTCTTTACCCCGTTCGCAGCCGCATCCCCCGATAAGCTGCTGGTCTCGAAGGATGGCGAAGAGCCAGGCGTCTTCACCCGGATTGGCCGTGTGATAATCAAGGAATTTCTTGGCCGCGGCTTCGTCGTAGGGATAGGGAAACCTGTAGGACGTATTCCAGGAGATGGCCTTGGTGTCGGCAATGGGCGGCAAGGAGGGGGCGTCGCTTCCGCGCCATGGACGGAGGACGCATCGGGCGGTGCGCAGTATGGTTCGGCTGAAGTCTTGCATGGTCGTTCGGCGGCGGAGGTCAGTCCTTTTTTTGCATCACTGCGTTGAGCATGTCCCGCTCGCGTATTCGGATGATGCGGATGTCGTTGGCGTCTCGTCCAATGGCCAGCAATCCCTGGTCCGCAAGCCCCAGGATGTATTGTTCGATTTTTTCCTGGGTGGTCACGAAGGTGTCTGCAAAGGTCTTGATGGTGGGGTCATATTTCAGTTCAAGTTTGCCGCAAGTGGAGAAAAGGTCCAGGATGCGGACAATACCCAGGCCGATGGACGGAACCTGCATGGCCTTTTTCGTGGTGGTTTTGAGGCGGCTGACCAAGACGGTGATGATGGAAGCGATGACCTTGGGCGATTCATGCATGAACTCTTCCAGGTCATCCTTGGTGACCACGACGACCTTGGAGTCCTCCAAAGCTATGGCCGTGGCCGTGCGAACGCCTTCGTCCAGGAACAGGGCCATTTCTCCGAAAATAGATATGGGTTTGAGGATGGCGAAAACCTTTTTGTGGCCTTCGATCGATCCGGAAATCTCGATTTTACCGTCTGTCAGGATGTACGCAGCATCGCCTTTGCTCCCCTCGTTGAAGACCACATTGTGCTTGAGCACATTGCGCATCAGGTAGTTCCCGCGGGAAACCTGCTTCATCTGGACTGTCTGTTGCGTGACGATGGACACCTGCTTGCTCCTGTTGTGAAGGGAGTGTTTTCAGTCTTATCAGATTGATCGCCGGTTACAAGAAGATTGAGTATTTATATCTTGACCACTGAGTTCCGGCCCGTTTCCTTGGCCTTGTACAGTCCTTCGTCGGCTCGTGTGAGGAGGTCGGTCACGCTGTCACCCTCGGTCATCGAGGAGACGCCTATGGAGGTGGTGACCGTCAGGTCGGCTTTTTCCGTGGGAATGGGGGTGGTGTCGGCAACCATGCGGATGCGTTCCGCCACTTCCATGGCCTGCTCAACATCTGTTTCTATGAGCAGTGCGGCGAATTCCTCGCCTCCCAACCGGGCGAAGATGTCGTTTTGCCTGAGGCCGGCCCGACAGCGCAGGGCAAAAACCCGCAGCACTTCGTCGCCCGTGGCGTGACCGAAGGTGTCATTGGTGTCTTTGAAATGATCCAGGTCGAACATGAGCATGGTCAGGGGGTGGTTGAATCTTTTGGCTCTCGCGATCTCGGTCTTGGCCATCTGGAAGAAGGCGTGGCGGTTGTAGGCGCCGGTCAACTGATCCCGGGTGGCCATTCGTTCGAGTTTGGCCTCCAGCCGCCTTTTTTCGGTCACGTCGAAGATGATGGAGTAGTGCAGTTGCCGGTTACTGATGGAGACCGGGCCGGTAAAGACTTCCACATGACGCTGGGTGCCGTCTTTGAGTGTGTGTACGTGCTTGAAATAGCTCCGGCGTTCATTTGCCGCCTGCTGAAGTTCCTCGTATATTTCTGCATCCGTCATGCAGTCCAGCTCGCGGATGGTCATGGAGGTCAGTTCCGCGTTGGTGTATCCGTAAAACTGACAGGCAGCGGGGTTCACAAACTGGATGCTTGAAGTCATGGGGTCGTGGAGCAGCATGGCCGCCTTGTTCTCCTCGAAAAAGGCGCGGTGCAGTTCGTCGCGTTCCTCCAGTGCCTTGCCGGCTTCCACCTGGGCGGTGACGTCTTGCAAAATTCCGTTCAGGGAGCCGTCCGTTGTCAGTTTTCCCGAAAGTTCCACCCAAATGGTGTTGCCGTCACAACGGCGGAATTGGGTTTTGAAATGGGAGATTTCCCCGAATTCTCGGAGGATCTGCCAGAGTTTCTCGCGGTCGTCGGCGTTGACGTAGTGGTCGAGGACGTTGACGCTGGCCAGTTCTTTGGCCGAAGGGTAGCCAAGGATGTGGGCCAGGGTGTTGTTGGCTTCCTTTCCTATGCCGTCAGGGTGAATCTGGAAGATGCCCGCCTGCGCGTTGTTGAAGAGTTCTCGGTGCCGCCTCTCACTGTCCTCCAGGGCGGCTTCCTTGCGGGCGATGTGCTTGATCATGCTGTTGTGGGCATTGATCACCTCGCCTATTTCATCCTTGCTTTCCCAGTTCACCAATACCCATTTACCGTTGACGTTTGTTTCACGGATGGCGTCGAGGAGCTGCTTCAGTGGGCGGCTGACGGTGTTCGAGAAGGCATATATGGCTCCGACCAGTATGGCCACTATGATCAGCAGCATGCGTGAAAGTTGGGCCAGGAAGTGATTGCGGAATTCCTTCTCTGCGGTCGCATGGGTGTAGTAGACGTGCAATCGGCCAAGATCGATTTTATCTCCGTCTGGGAACCTTTTGAAAATGAACCGTTCAATGGTGAGAATCTGATCGACACCGTCTCCGGGAGTAATGCCGTAGGAAATGAACAGTTCGCCGTTTTCCTTGAAAATGTCAGCGCCGAGAATGGCCGGATTGCTGGCAAGGGTGCCCAGTGTGCTGACTATTTCCTCAGTCTGGTTGTTCCGCATCAGATCATCCAGCACCCTGCTGATGGAAGAGGCGAAGATTTCGACGTTGTTGTCGAGCCTTGTGAGGATTTCCTGACGGGTTATGTGCCCGAAAACGAGCATGAACAGGAACGATATCATCATCAACGGTGGCAGGATGCGTACCAGGAACTTGACGATCAGAGACCGCGAAACCGCCTTGCCATAGGAAAATAATCCTGATGTTTTATTATGATTATGTTTTGTCTCTGGGGTGGGCATGGAAAGAATGGCCTTATTTTTGTTTGTCCGTGACGCTCTGGACCTTTTGAGCCAAGCCGTGGAGCCTGCCTTTACGGGAGTCGGCTTTGATATTCAGGTAGATACGGTCCGAATCCTTTTCAAGATCGCGGTAGCAAGCGTCCACCACGGCCATGACGTCTTCCCACTCGCCTTCGATGCTGGTTCCCATGGGGCCGAGTGCATAGCTCAGGCCGGATTGTCGAATGATATCCAGGGCTCGGGCCACATAGGAACCGAGGTCCGAAGCGCCCTTGTCCATGGGGAATATGGCGAGATCTATGATGACACTCATTTCTTGGTCCTTGGTCGGAGGGAATCCATTTGTGCTACTACGATTATTACGCAGGGAGATTGTTTCAAGTCAATAATATATGTGACTAGCAGAACTTTTGCCAGGGGGGCGGCTCTTGAAAGCATACAGGTCACAGAGTCCGCCCCCGGATGTTATTTGTGCTGTCTCGTCGGCAAGTGGTAATATATTATTAGAGCGAGTCGCACGCTCTGTTACATAATTATGGCAAGTTGCCTAGCTTGCCGATTCGCTTGAAAGTTTTTTGAAGTTGCCTATTGATTTTGTTTGTAAACCGGGATACGACTTTGTTAATTAATTTTTCCGGGGGGTTATAGCACGAACTCGGGAAAAGAACGTTAATCGTGTCACGATTTACGGAATCGTGGCAAGGAGATGGTTTAGGTCCGAGTTCGGGCGTGTGCCCGACGGTTATGATGAGGATAACGGTGTTCTCACGTCATAACAGACTCATTTTATTACGGAGGTGTTCTATGAAATTTTCCGTAGGTCATGGCAAGGAAGGAGCCGTGGAACGGCTGGAAAAACGCGGCGTCAATCGTCGTGATTTCATGAAGTTCTGCGGAACCGTGGCCGCAGTGATGGGCATGGGGCCGGCTTTCGCACCGAAAGTCGCCGAAGCCCTCACAGCTGACAACAGGCCTGACGTCGTTTGGCTGCACAACGCCGAATGTACCGGTTGTTCCGAGTCCATTTTGAGGACGGTCGAGCCTTATATCGATGCCCTCATTCTGGATTACATCTCGCTGAACTACCATGAGACCATCATGGCAGCAGCGGGTCACGCCGCAGAGAAAGCTCTGTGGGATACTGTTAATGCGGGCAACTTCGTTGCCGTCATCGAAGGTGGCGTTCCCACCGCTCCGGCCGGTACTGCCAATGAGCCCGGTGCCCATGGCAAGGTCGGTGGTCACACCATGCTCGAAAATACCACCAAGGTCGTCGAGGCCGCTGCTGCTACCATTACTTATGGTACCTGTGCCGCCTACGGTGGCGTGCAGAAAGCCGCCCCGAACCCGACCGCTGCCAAAGGCATCGGCGAACTGTTCCCGGGCAAGGCCATCATCAATGTGCCTGGCTGTCCGCCGAACCCGTTCTCCCTGGTTGGTACCATCGTGCACTTCCTGACCAAGGGTATCCCCGAGCTCGACTCCGTCGGCCGTCCGATTCCCTTCTACGGTGAGACCGTGCATGACAACTGCCCCAGGCAGGAGTTCTTTGACATGGACCAGTTTGCACCTTCCTTCGGTTCCGAGGAAGCTCGCAAGGGCTGGTGTCTGCGTAAGCTCGGTTGTCGTGGTCCTGAGACCTACAACAACTGTTCTACTGTTAAATTCAACCAGTACAACTGGCCTGTTCAGGCCGGCCACCCCTGCATCGGCTGCTCGCAGCCTGATTTCTGGGATGGCGCAGACTGGGACGGCGAAACCTACATGTACGCTGACCTCACCAACCTCTAGTTGGTAGTCACGTATCGTTTCGCTCAACTAACGCAGACAGAATCAGAATTCTTAAGGAGGATACAATATGTCTGGTTGCTCCCCTAAAGCCGCCCCGATGGCGCATGGGAAACACGATGTCGTAGTTGACCCGGTCACCAGGATCGAAGGTCACCTGCGCATTGAGGCAGTGGTCGAAGATGGCAAAATCGTTGACGTCCGCAGCAGCTCCCAGCTGTTCCGCGGTCTGGAGATCATCCTGAAAGGCCGTGATCCCCGCGATGCTCAGCACTTCACCCAGCGTTCCTGCGGTGTCTGCACCTACGTGCACGCACTCGCTTCCATCCGTTGCGTCGACAATGCTGTCGGCGTCGATAAAGAACTGCCCCACAACGCTACCATCATCCGTAACCTGGTGATGGCCGCGCAGTTCATGCACGACCATATCGTGCACTTCTATCATCTGCATGCCCTGGACTTCGTCGATGTGGCTTCCTGCCTCTCCGCCGATGTTGCCAAGACCGCAGAACTGGCCGTTGCCGTTTCCAAGACCGTTCGCCCTGATCCCAAGATCGTCTCCTCCAAGGAAGACCTTCAGAAGACCAAGGACACCGTCAAGGGCATTGTCGACTCCGGTCGCCTCGGCATCTTCACCAACGCGTACTTCCTCGGCGGCCACCCGGCTTACGTCCTGCCGCCCGAAGTCAACCTGTTGGCTACCAACCACTATCTGAATGCTCTGCACCTGCAGGTCAAGGCCGCTCGCGCCATGGCCGTTTTCGGTGCAAAGAACCCGCACACCCAGTTTACCGTCATGGGTGGCGTGACCTGTTACGAAGGCCTCACCGACAAGTACATCAATGACTTCCTGGCCCTGTACGCAGACATCATGGACTTCATCCTTGATTGCTACATCCCGGACCTCATCGCTGTTGCCGGATTCTACAAGGATTGGGCCTCCATCGGCGGCACCACCAACTTCATGAGCTTCGGCGAATACCCCGCACAGGGCGGCGAAGCCGATCTGAACTCCCGTTACGTCAAACCGGGTGTCATCTTCAACCGTGACATCGGTAACGTGATGCCGTTCGATCCTTCGAAGGTCGAAGAGCACGTGAAGCACTCCTGGTACAAGGATGATTCCCCGAAACATCCCTACGCAGGCGTGACCGATCCCATGTACACCAGCCTGGACGACAAGACCAAGTACTCCTGGATGAAGGCTCCCCGTTACGACGGCAAGGCCACGGAAGTCGGTCCTCTGGCCACCTGTCTGGTCAACTACGGTCTGGGTCAGCCCGAGTTCGTCAAGTACGTCAACTTCGTACTCGAAAAGCTTGGCGTCGGCCCCACCGCCCTGTTCTCCACCTTGGGCCGCACCGGTGCCCGCGGCATTGAATGTCTCGTCACCGCCCTGAAGACCGCTGACTGGGTCAACGATCTGAAAGAGAACATCGCCAAGGGCGACCTCGACATCTGCAAGGATTGGGATATGCCCGCCGAAGCACAGGGTGTCGGTTTCGTCAACGCTCCCCGCGGTGGCCTGAGCCACTGGATGAGCATCAAGGACAGCAAGATCGACAACTTCCAGCTCGTGGTCCCGTCCACCTGGAACCTCGGTCCCCGTTGTGACAACAACCTGCCCGGCCCGACTGAAGAGGCTCTGCTGGACAACACCCCGATCGCCGATCCGGAACGTCCGGTTGAAATCCTGCGTACCGTTCACTCCTATGACCCCTGCATCGCCTGTGGCGTGCACGTCATCGATAACAAGACCGGTAACGTCAAGAAGTTCCGCATCCTGTAATCAGCAGGCGCGAACACAAAAAACAGAGAGCCGGGCTTTTGCCCGGCTCTCTTTCTTTTTGCGTTGCGGCCTGGTGCCGGTTTGCGATAGCGGGCCATCTGCAGATTTTTCGGGATTGCCGATTTCTCACCGTATTGTGATACGGCTGCGGATCGGCTGCGTCCGAGAAAATGCGCATCTGATCCATTCTTCCAAGCCTCGGCTGGTCGGGAAATGGGGGAGGGGCGGTCGATATCGTGGGTGTGCGGGGAGACACGTTGCTTTGCTGGTGTCTCCAGGGAAGTGGGGTGGTCCGTTGTCGGGCGGCTTTGCCGTCCGTGACACTAACCGTGTTTTGGAGGGGCCGGTGTATGCTTCCGCTGGACGACTTTGTTAGCCGAGGCGCTCATGATGGATTATCGGGGCTTGGCAGGGTTTGACCGGGCGGGGTGGCTGGGATAGGAGTTGGAGAAGAGGTTTGGGCGATGACCATCAGGATGAAGAATTCTTTGCGCCATGTGAGGGCCGCGCCTTGGCCGTACATGACCGGTACGGGGTCGCTCGTGCTCGCCCTGGGGCTGAAGGTAGCCGGGGCGGCGCAGTGGTCGGCCGGGAATATTCCCGAGGCGGCGGCCTTTGGCTGGTGGGGATTGTGCTGGCTGGTTGTGGCGTTTTTTGCCGTGGCGGACGGTGTGTCCCGGCATCGTGAGTATAAGCGCATCAAATTCATGTTCAAGAGATACGGGTTCAGCGAACGGATTCTCAAACCCCTTGCCCGATCCCGTTGTCAGAGGGACGCCGCCCTGCACGCGGCCCGTGAGACCGGGCATTTTGACCAGGCTCGGTCCTATTTTCGTGAACTTGGCTATCGCTGGTACCATATCCTGCCGGATTACGTCATCCGAAATCCCTTTGCCTTTATCAGTCCGACCTTTTTGCGGTCATCGTTCATGCCCGGCAAAAAAGCACGTGTTTAATCATCCCCTCCAACATCGAGTTTGTCATGGGTTATATCTATCTGGCTTTTGCCATTGTGTGTGAAGTCATCGGAACTTCAGCGATGCAGGCGAGTGACGGCTTTACCAGGGTCGTTCCGAGTCTTGTCGTTGTCATTGGCTACGGACTGTCTTTTTATCTTTTAAGTCTGGTGCTCAGGTCCATACCCATGGGAGTGGCCTACTCCATTTGGGCAGGTCTTGGCATCGTGCTTATCGGCCTTGTCGGGGTTGTCCTCTACAAGCAGTCCCTTGATGTTCCGGCAATGCTTGGCATGGGGCTCATTGTCGCAGGTGTCGGCGTCATCAATATCTTTTCAAAGACCGTAGGGCACTGACAGCGGAATGCTTTTCAAAAAAAAGGCCCGGAGTGCATCGCATTCCGGGCCTTTTGGGTGGTATTGGTTGCGACTACAGCATCTCGTGTTGATACTCTTCGCCGCCCATGAGTTCGACCATGTCCCGCAGGATTTTCAGGGTCTCCTGGGCTTCCTTGGGATCAAGCTTGCGCAGGGCGAATCCCGCATGGATGATGATGTAATCGCCCAGGTTCACTTCTTCGTCCATGAGCATGATGGATGCCTGGACCGTGGTGTTGCCTTCGCCGACCTTGCAGGTGGCGACGCCGTCATTTATTTCAAGGATTTCGGCTGGTATCGCGAGGCACATAAATTCTCTCCATTGCTGGGTTCTTGTCCGTCCGCGGGGCGTAGGTGCCGCCTGCGGTCTCCACTTCCTTGAGGACCATCTCCATTATTTCCGGTAGTTTGGCCTCAAGTTCGGGAGAGAGGGCAGCGGACATGTCGGTGAAGTTGACCGGCTCGATGCCATACAGAATGACGGTGTCCGGTACGCTTCCTATGATGCTACACTGGGCCAGGGTGTCAAGCAAGTCGGTTTGGTGCATGGAATTCTTGAAGGCGCACGCCTTGTTCAGGTCTTCTCCCAGGAGTCGGAAGACCTCGCCCGGCTTGCTGTCGTTGAGCACGATATCAACGATGATCAGGTAATCCGATTCCATGATCGGCCCCATGAGCTTCAGCCCCAAGGTGCCGCCGTCCAGCACGGTAACATTCTCGGAAAACTTGTATTTTTGCTCAAGCTCTTCGGCCACGCGAACGCCGAAACCCTCGTCGGTGAAAAGGATGTTCCCGACGCCCAATATGAGTATACGCTTTTCTGTGTCAGACATGGTCTTTACTTAGTAAACCCAACCTGTTTTAGCAACCACAAACAAAAGTTTTTCAAGGCGATCCGCATGGGGATTTCCGCAAAAACGCGGTGTCGGAAAGATGTGGGAAAAAGAAGGATAGGGGGGTGCGGGGTCAAGTCCGTGTAACGAAGGCATGGCCAGGGAAGGGGCAGGCGGTCTGCGGCTAAACGGTTCATTGGAAAAGCCGCACTGTTGCGGGCGATTGCCCGCCGCGCACGAGCTCCTTGGAGCTGCTCAAGAACCTCTTGATGCAGGTTCTTGAGCAGCCGGAGGCAATCCTTACAGATTCGCCAACAGAATTTCGCCGAATTCCTGGCAGCCGACCTGGGTGGCGCCGTTGATCTGGGCGGCCAGGTCCACGGTGACTTTCTTGGCGGCCAGGGCCTTTTCCACGGAGGCGTGGATGAGCGCGGCAGCTTCATGCCAGCCGATATGCTCCAGGAGCATGGCACCGGACAGGATCAGGGAGCCAGGATTGGCCAGGTCCTTGCCTGCAATGGTCGGGGCTGTGCCGTGGGTGGCCTCGAAAAAGGCGAGTGTGTCGCCCATGTTCACGCCGGGTGCAAGGCCGAGGCCGCCCACCTGTGCGGCCAGGGCATCGGAGATGTAGTCGCCGTTCAGGTTGGTGGTGGCGAGGACCGAGTACTGTTCCGGGTACATGAGTACGTTCTGGAACATGGCATCGGCAATGCGGTCCTTGATGATCACGCCCGGGCCGTCCTGGCCTTCGCGCACGACCTTGCCCTTGTATTCCTCTTCGGCAAGTTCGTAACCCCAGGCGCGGAAGCCGCCTTCGGTGGTCTTCATGATGTTGCCCTTGTGAATCAGGGTCACGGACGGCTTGTTCTCGGCAATGGCGAAGTCCAGGGCCTTTTTCACCAGCCGTTTGGACCCTGCTGGAGTAATGGGCTTGATGCCCACGCTGGCGGTGGGGTCTATGTTGGCACCCAGTTCATCCACGAGAAAATCGATTAATTTCTTGGCTTCCGAGGAGCCGGACTGGTATTCAATACCGGCGTACACGTCCTCGGTGTTCTCGCGGAACACGACCATGTCCACGAGGTCGGGGCGTTTGACCGGGGATTCGATCCCCTTGAAATATTTGATGGGACGGATGCAGGCGTAGAGGTCGAAGACCTGGCGCAGGGTGACGTTGAGGCTGCGGAAGCCTTCGCCGACCGGGGTGTTCAGCGGGCCTTTCATGGCCAGTTCGGCCTTTGACAGGGCGTCCATGGTGGCCTTGGGCAGGTGCTCGCCGGTCTCGGCAAAGCCCTTTTCACCGGCCAGCAGTTCCTGCCAGTCGAGTTCGTTGGCTCCGCCGTATGCCTTTTCAATGGCCGTGTTCAGAACAGGGAGCGTGGCCTTCCAGACTTCAGGGCCGATGCCGTCGCCTTCAATGTAATATACGGTTTTCTTGGTCAATTGGTCCTCCTCGGGCAAGTGTATGGGTCGGGGGTTAAGTGCTGATGAAGTGGCGGACTATGACTTTTATTCGGTGAGATTGCAAGCGACCCACTCCCTGCGTATGCGGCGGAAGAGTCGAATGATGAATGAAAATGTCATTACAGCAAATAGGTAGGAATAATCGTGCAGGCTGATTTGGAGATGGTGAAGGCGTTGCTTGACGGGGGCAGAAGGGTGGTTGCCCTGACCGGCGCAGGTGTTTCCGCTGAAAGTGGGGTGCCGACATTCCGGGGGCGTAACGGATTGTGGAAGAACTACCGTCCTGAAGATCTGGCCCGCCCGGATGCTTTTGCCGTGCACCCGGAGCTGGTTTGGGAGTTCTACAACTGGCGCCGGGAAATGTTGGCAAGGTGCGATCCCAACCCGGCGCATACGGCCCTGGCCCGGATGGAACGCCAATTGCCGAATTTTCTTCTGATCACGCAAAACGTGGACGGCCTGCATGTCCGGGCCGGCAGCCGGAAATTGTTGGAGATGCACGGTTCGCTTTGGCGGGTGAAGTGCACGGTCTGCACCCACGCCCGCGAGGATTTCGAAACCTTGCCCGACACGCCGGAATGCCCTGTCTGCGGGCACCTGCTACGGCCGGGTGTGGTCTGGTTCGGAGAACCTCTGGTGCCTGGGGTGCTCAAGCTGGCCATCGACCAGATCAACCGTGCGGATGTGTTTTTGACCATCGGCAGTTCCGGCTTGGTGCAGCCTGCTGCATCGTTCTATCAGTTGGCAAAGGATCACGGGGCCGTGACCGTGGAGATAAATATGGAGCCGACCCCCAACACGGGATTCATGGATTTCGCTCTGCACGGCAGGGCAGGGGATATCCTGCCCGAGCTGGTCACAGGGCTGTCCGATTAGGGCTCCTTGACTTTGAGACATTATCGAGAGTAACCAGAATACCTATGCAAACACCCTTATCTTACACCTATTTTTGTGGACGCGGGTGGCGTAACGTCAAGCGGCCCGATTCCTAGGCGCGTACTGAAGCAATTCCGCCATCTTCAAGAGGATGGTGGTGTGCGGATGCGCGCAGTTGGAGAATCGGAGAAAGCCGCTGGACATGATGCCAGTGGTTTTTTTTATGAACCGATGAATGATCGAAACGGCGGCCGGGAAGCCGATATTCCTTTTCGATTTAGGTCTCTAAACTGTTCGGAGGAACAATATGTCTGTGAAAAGAGTTTTTTTGCCCCAGGACCAGATGCCGACCCAATGGTACAACCCCATGCCGGATCTGCCCACCCCCCTGGCTCCGCCGCTGAACCCCGAAACCATGGAGCCGTTGACCCCGGACATGTTGTCCCCGATCTTCCCGGATTCGCTGATTGCCCAGGAGATGAGCCAGGAACGGTTCATAGATATTCCCGAAGAGGTGCTCGAGGTCTACAAGATCTGGCGGCCTTCCCCGCTGGTGCGGGCCGACAAGCTGGAAAAGGCCATCGGCGCGAAATGCAAGATCTACTACAAGGACGAATCCGGTTCTCCGGCCGGTTCCCACAAGCCCAACACCTCGGTTCCCCAGGCGTATTACAACAAGATGGCGGGCGTGAAACGCCTGGCCACCGAGACCGGCGCGGGGCAGTGGGGCACGGCCCTGTCCTTTGCCTGTGCCCAGTTCGATATGGAATGCGTGGTCTACATGGTCAAGGTAAGCTACGAGCAGAAGCCGTACCGCAAGATGATCATCAATACCTACGGCGGCACCATCCATGCCTCGCCGTCGGAACAGACACGCACCGGACGCGAGATGCTGGCCAAGGACCCGAACTGCAAGGGCAGTCTGGGACTGGCCATCTCCGAAGCCGTTGAGGATGCCGCCACCCGTGACGATACCAAATATGCGCTCGGATCGGTGTTGAACCACGTGATCATCCACCAGACCATCACCGGTCTGGAGACCCAGAAGCAGTTGGAGATGATCGGCGAAAAGGCCACCCATCTGGTCGGCTGCGTGGGCGGCGGTTCCAACTTCGGCGGTCTGGTGCTGCCGTTCCTGCCCCAGAAGCTGGCCGGGGACCCGGTCCGGTTCATCCCGGTGGAGCCCAAGGCGTGTCCGACCCTGACACGTGGCGAATACCGCTATGATTTCGGTGACATGGCCCGTCTGACCCCGTTGGTCAAGATGCACACCCTCGGGCATGACTTCATGCCCGCGCCCATCCATGCCGGCGGTCTCCGCTATCACGGCGACGCTCCCATCGTTTGCAACATCGTGGAAGAGGGGTTGTGCGAACCCGTTGCCTATTTCCAGACCGAGTGTTTTGAGGCGGCCAAGCTCTTCATGCAGACCGAGGGCTTCCTGCCTGCACCCGAGACGTCCCACGCCATCAAGGGTGCCATCGAGGTCGCCAAGACCGCCGGTCCCGACGACGTGGTCGTTTTCCTTTACTCCGGCCACGGAATGCTCGATCTGGCCTCCTACGACGCCTTCAACCAGGGGCTGCTGACCAATTTCGAGTTGCCCCAGCGGGATATCGAAGAGGCCCTGAAGGCCTGTCCCATAATAAAGTAGGTGCGTTCGACGATAGCAGAAAACCGACCCCGGCACTGACTCGTGCCGGGGTTTTTCGTGTGCCTTGCCACCTGGCTTATGTCTTGGTATTCATACTTTGTATTCACATATTAAGGAGATACTGCATGTTGATCATTTGGAAGAGAATCTGTTGTGCTGTGCTGCTGTCGGTCGCATTGGCCGGTCTGGCCGGGTGCGGTTCGCACGAAGCGCCGGTCATGAATGCGGATGCCATTCGGCAGGCTCTGTTGGACAAAACCTGGACCCTGGAAAAAGTGGCCAGGCGGGAAATGGAAAGCGACACTCCCCTGACCTTGAAATTTGGCGCGGACGGCACGGTGGAAGGGTTCGGCGGCTGCAACGCATTCCAGGGACAATACGCCCTTGATGGCGAGAAGCTGACCTTCGGTCCCATGGCCTCCACGCGCAAGTCCTGCGGCGCTGCGGCCGACGAGCAGGAATACACCTTCCTCACCTACCTGGCCAAGGTTGAGAAGCTGGCCCTGGAAGGTGACGAGTTGAGCCTGTTCACCGACAACCAGTTGGAACTGTTTTTGACCTCGGGCGAATCCGGGTTGTTGTGGTAACAGGGATGCCGCTTGGGGCGGGAAAGACCCGTTCAGTCTGTCTGTCTGCCCTGGCCGGGGTGATTCTGTTGATGTCCGGATGCTCCGGGGCGAGCGTCGGCAGTGACGATATCCTGCCCAGATTGGCAGGCAAGGTGTGGGTGGCCGAGTACATTCTGGGCGATCCGGTCATGGACATGGGCCATTCGTCCATGGTGTTTTCCGGCGCAGGCACGGTCTCGGGTCTGGGCGGCTGCAACCACTATTCAGGTTCTTTTACGCTTGAGGGCGACATGATTTCCTTCGGTCCCATGGCCGCGACCATGATGAGCTGTTCGCCACCGCTCGACGATCTGGAGATGCGTTTTTTCCAGTCTTTGTCCCATCCGCTGAAAGTGAAAATCGAGAACGGGTTGCTCAATTTCATCGCCGATGACGGCAGGGTGTCGGTGTTTGCCGCGCAGCCTTGAGCCTGTGTGGCATGGCAGATGATGACGCCGGTTGTCCCGTGGGGCAACCGGCGTCGTTGTTTCAAAGGGAGGTCTTGAGGCGCTGGATTCGCTCGAAGGACTTGACGATCCGCTCTTCTGGTATCTTCCCCTCCTCAACCAACTGTTTGATGGCGGCGTGTGCCTTGCCCACGATATTTTCGTCGTATTGGAGGTTGTTGCCGAAGAGCAGGATGTCCGCCCCGGCTTCGATGGCCAGCCTGATGGCCTCGTTTTGCCCGTAGAATTCCGTGATCGCCCCCATGGTCATGTCATCGGTGATGACCACGCCCTCATATCCGAGATCCTGTCTGAGGAGTCCGGTGATCACCTTGTGCGAAAGGGTGGCCGGATAGTCCGGGTCCAGGTTGGTGTTGAAGATGTGCGCGGTCATGATCATGGGCACCTGACCCCTGGCGATCAGCTTTCGGTAGGGGATCAGCTCCGTTTCGGTCCAGGTGTTCGACACGTCGGTCAATCCTTCGTGGCTGTCCGATCCTGCGGAACCGTGGCCCGGAAAATGCTTGATACAGGAGAGCACCTGGCTCCGTTTCAGTTCTCCCATGAAGATTTCAGCGCACCGGGTGACCTTTTCCGGGTCGGAGGAAAAGCTGCGTTCCAGCTTGCCGATGACCGGGCTGTCGGGGGCCACATCCACGTCGACAACGGGCGCAAAGTCGAGGTTGAATCCCCCGGCAGAAAGGGTGGAACCGGCCATATAGCCCGAAGCCCGCACCTTGAACTCACCGGAGGAACAGATATTCTTGGCCGAAGGGGTTTCGTGGAAGCCGTAGGCTTTTTTGAGCCGCTGTACCTTTCCGCCCTCCTGGTCCACCCCGATGAAAAGGGGAATTTCGGCATAGGATTGCAGGGCGCGGTTCAGGTTCTTGACCTGTTCCGGGCTTTTGATGTTGCGTTCGGCTTTGCCCAGAAGCACATCGTAGTCGAAGAGAACCACGCCGCCGAGGTGGTAATCCCGAATGTCCCTGGCGATGCGGCTGTTCTCGTCCGCCGTGAAACCTCTGAATCCGGCCATGAGCATCTGGCCGATCATGACGTCGAGGTCGGCGGCGTGAACCGATGAAGGCAGCAGGCAGAAGACAAGGAGCAGGAAAAGGACAGCCGGTCGTTTGAACATGGTGACTCCGTTGTGTTTTGCAAGAGCATAGGTGGAGGCCGGTGGCAACGCAAGGGGGAAACAGGTTTGCGTCTGGCGAATAATCTTCTACAGTGCGGCATGGTCATCGACACGGAAAACCCCGGATTCCTGCGCCGCGTCTTGCAGCACACCTGGATTGATATCGTTTCCCAGGTCCGCGGGGAGGATGCTTCGCCCCTGTCGCATGGGGAGGCGCAGTTGTGGACGTTGATCCTGGCTTCGCGTCATGTGCCGTATCGGCTGCATCAGTGGCCCAAGGCTGAAGGCGGCGGGTATGCGGTCCAGGTTCAGCAATGGTTTCTGGCCCGTGCCGTGGATGAGATCACCCTCTATTACGAGGAAAACCAGCCTGACTGGCGCGGTGTGAATCTGGTTGATCTGCGACCGGTCAGCGGGGTCGAGCCGACTTTGCTCGGGCTGTCCCTGCTCATTGTGTTTTTTTGGGTCTACAACCGGACCTTTCCCGGATGGGGATTGTACCCCGAACGGTGGCTCAAGCTCGGCAGCGCGGATGCCTGGGCGATACTGTCCGGGGAATGGTGGCGGCTGGCCACGGCCCTGACCCTCCATGCAGATGGACCGCATGTGGTCGGAAATGCGGTCATCGGCGGGGTATTCATCTGGTTGACATCAAGGCGAATCGGCTCCGGTCTGGCCTGGTTCCTGACTCTTCTGGCAGGAATGATCGGCAACCTGTTCAACTCCATGGCCCTCGGCGTGCACCACAATTCCATCGGGTTTTCCACGGCCACCTTTGGCGCGGCCGGGGTGCTGGCCGCCATCAGTCCATTCGGCGTGGGCGGCGGATTGCATGGACGGGGTCACGGCTCTGTCCTGCGCCGTTTTCTGGGTTTCGTCCGATCAGCCTTGGTGCCGTTCGGGGCCGGACTCGGGCTGCTGGCCATGCTCGGGGCCGGGGAGGAGACCGACCTCAGCGCTCATGCCTTCGGGTTCGTGGCCGGTTTGGGCCTCGGGTGCACGGTCGGCTTTCTGACCACCCGCTTCGGCCTTCCGGGCAAGTCCCTGGGCGCGTGGTTGTATCTGGCGGCCCTGGCCATGCCCGTGCTTGCATGGGTGTGGGGCTGGGTGGTATGACCGGGCGGCTTGTGTTAGAGTTTCTTTCATCGGCATTGATATGATCCTTTCGTGTAATTTTTCAGGAGTTTTGTGTGGCTGAGCCTGTTATCGATATACAGGGATTGCAGTTTTCCCTGGGCGGTGTCCCTGTACTCGAGAACGTCGATCTGCGCATCGAGCTGGGGGACTATCTGGCTGTACTTGGCCCCAATGGCGGGGGCAAATCCACGTTGCTCAAGCTCATGCTCGGCCTGCTCAAGCCGGATGCAGGCGTGATCAAGGTTCTTGGCGCGGCTCCGGGAGAGGCCGGGGGACGCATCGGCTATCTGCCGCAGCATACCGTTGTCGCAAAATCTTTTCCCATCACCGTGCTGGAAGCGGTCTGCATGGGCATGGTTCAGCCGGGGCTTCGAGGCATTGCCCGCCGCACTCATTCGAAGGACGAGCGGGAAAAGGCACGGAAAGCCCTAGAGCGCGTCAATATGCTTGAATACGAGAAGCGGAGCCTGATCCGTTTGTCCGGCGGTCAGACGCAACGCGTGTTCATAGCCCGCGCCCTTGTTGACGAGCCCGAGCTGCTCCTGCTCGACGAACCCACGGCCAGCGTGGATTCGGCCAGCCGGAGTTCCCTTTTCCATTTGCTCAATGAACTCAATTCGGACATGACCGTGGTCATGGTCAGTCACGATATTTCATCGCTGTCGTCTGGAGTAAAATCCGTGGCCTGCGTCAATCGAACCCTGCATTTTCACAAGGCTCCGAAGATCACCGACGATATGTTCACCATGGCCTATGGCGGCGCCGATGATGCGTGCTGCCCGGTGGAGTTGGTTACCCATGGTCATGTGCCGCATCGGGTGCTCGCGCCCCACGACCACGGCGATCAGGAAAAAGGTGGGGAGTCGTGATGGATCTCCTCGGTTTTGATTTCATGCAGAACGCCCTGATTGCGGGGCTTCTCGCCAGCCTCATCTGCGGCATCATCGGTTCGCTGGTGGTGGTCAATCGCATTGTCTTCATTTCCGGCGGCATTGCCCATGCCTCCTACGGCGGCGTGGGATTGGCCTTCATGCTCGGTCTGCCGGTCCTGCCCGTGACCACGGCGTTCACGGTCTGCATGGCCCTGATCATGGCCCTGGTCACCCTGCGTGCCAGGGAACGGGTGGATACGGTCATCGGTGTCATCTGGGCCGCTGGCATGGCCTTGGGCATCATTCTGCTCGACCTCACGCCCGGCTACAATGTGGATCTGATGAGTTACCTTTTCGGTTCCATACTGGCCGTGCCACGGTCGGATCTTTGGGTTATGGCCGGACTGGCCTGTGTGGTCCTGGCGCTGGTATTCGTTTTCTACAGGGGATTCATGGTCATGAGCTTCGACGAGGAGTTCGCCCGCTCGCGCGGCGTGCCCGTGGACTTCCTGTATTGCCTGCTCATCGTCATGGTCGGTCTGTGCGTGGTCATGATCATCCGCGTGGTCGGTCTGATTCTGGTCATCGCCCTGCTGACCATCCCGCCGTTCATGGCCGAGCAGCGCACCCGGTCGCTTAAGTGGATGATGGTCCTGTCCACGATACTGAGCGCCGTCTTTACTGTGGCCGGGCTGATCTTGTCCTATGCCATGGACATCACTTCGGGCGCGGCCATCATTGCTGTGGCAGCGGTGAGCTTTTTTGTTTCGCTCCTGCTTCCGAAGAAAAGTGACCCAGGCACACAGGGCTGATTTTGCCCATGGAATGGCTTTTGCAAATTGCCGGGAGCAGGTGTACATCTTTTCCTGGCTTACAGACTATACAGATACCAAAGAAATGACGATGAAGCTCAAGGAAAAGTTGAAAGAGGAAGGGTACTCCCGGTTTCGGGGTGCCGTTGACGCTTCGGTGTATGAGTATTTCAATTGCGATCGCTCCTGGAAGGCGGAGTGGTACCTCAAGGAGGACCATTTCCGATGCTGCGGGTGCAAGGAGCGGTGCGAAACCTCTGATCCCGAAGGGTTTCAGCTCTTTCTCGATCTGGGATAAGGCAACCAAGGATTGACAATGCGACGCTTTTTTTTCGCCATCTGCATGGCTTTTTTAGTGGGGCTGACACCGCTTCCGAGCCAGGCTTCCGAGTTCGAGGACATGGACATCTGCCTGGGTAAGCAGATCCTGGCAAGGATACTGTGCAAGGACCCGCTGGAGGTCAATTACGTTACAAAGGTTCGCCCGAACATCTATCTCTTCTCTGTATTTTACGCCAAACAGGAAGCGCGTTTCGTGGTGGGCGTTTCCGGTGACAAGATTCGTGTCCAAGGCAAGGAATTCCTGAAGTTGACCCGGACTATCGAGTATCATTTCGACTCTACGGCCAAATGCGGCGTGGTGGAGTACTCCTCTTCGGAATGCACCAGAACATCCCCCATAGTTTGTTGTTCGGAAAAAACCGTGGAAGAGAAGTTGGATGAAAAATTCTGGGATCGCCCCATTCCTGACCTGTTGGAAGAGGATCTGCGAAAGGCCTTGGAGGCCCTGCCTCCCGAGGGCGAGGAACCCGCGCCTGAAGGGACTCCCGACCAGGGCGGACAGCAGTAGCGAAGGAAGATAAAAGAGAAGGTTGAGGCCTCCGCATGTGAGCGGGGGCCTTTTTCATGGCTCAGACCCGGCGCAGCCAGAGGACCAGGCCGAGCAGGGCCACCGTCGGATACAGGGGCCACCAAGTATCATAGAAGGCGCAGCCCGCAGCCACGGCTGCCAGCAGTGCCAGGTAGCCCCAGGCTTCGATCATGCGCTTCAGTGAACGCCAGGAATCAGGCGGCATGTTTTGGTGTCGGAAGGATTCCAGAGGAGCGCCGGACGGATTCTCGAAAGACACGGTTTGCCGTATTGACTGGAGTTTGTTGTTGCATTTGGCGCAGAAACGGGTGTCGTCGGAGTTTTTCTCTCCGCATTTGGTGCAGGTGATCACGGTTTGAATATTGCCTGTCGGCGGATGAAGGTCAAGAGGCTCTCTCGTGAAAACCATGTTGAGATATTAATGATTATCCTTTTACAAACAGAGTGGAGTTGGCTTATGTTTTTTGATATTTAATCGCAATTAAGGATACAGAACCGCATGACAGACGCATCATCGAAAGGCGGCCGCCCTGACAAGGCTCAGCGCCTCACCACCTACCAGACCAGGCTCCGTGCTCTGAAAGAACGGTCTTCACTGCGTGAAGTCATGGAGCGGGAACTGTTGCTTGAGATTCTGCACATGAACAGTTCTGCCATCAACGAGTTCCCCATGATTGAAGCGCAGCAGAACAGCGTGGCAGAGCTGTTGTGCGGTCGGACGGGTCACCCCTGTTGCGAATATCTCCATCAGCACGTCGCCAATTTCAGCGTCCTGCTGGCTCACTACGAAAAGGCTGTAGCCAGTGGCGATGCCGAAAATAGTGCGGATTTGCAGGTTTCCCTGCTCAATATCGAAGCCGTGCTGATCAAGTGCGTGCAGGGCATTGTCTACACCATGGCCCTGATCACGGATAATTTCGAGGAGTTGGTCCTGCGCTATTTTGGCCAGGAGGCCCTCGGCCAGTATAGCGGACTTATCGAAAAGCATCCGCTTGATCAGCATTTTTGGAAGGCATTCGTGGAGGAATTCATCGCCAGCCGAGTGGCAGAGGCGCATAGGGAAATTCTCGAGGGCGAAAAATACAATATCACCAAGGAGCGAACTTTCCTGGTCATTCGTTTCTTGTTCGACGATATTTTGTCCAAGCTCAATCCTACGGATGCGGAGATCAGCAAGACCCGCATCCAGAAGGGGTTTATCGCCGGTCGGACGTTGCCTGAAGGCCGCAAGCGGGCCAAGTTCATCCAGGCCATGTTGGTCAAGGGATTGTCCTCACTTTCCCAGTTTCAGAAACTGACCGCCGGGGAATTGCTCCAGGCCGCCATTGTTTCCTGCATCGACAGCGTGAGCGAGGAACTCGAGACCCAATACCAGGGCCGTCAGGAGAAAGCCCGAGCCGCCAAGGAAAATCCGGGTGGCGCTGCCAAGGACCCGGCTGCGGTCAAGCAGGAGCAGGCTCAGTTCAAGTTTCTGATGGATCAGGTCGTCGGGCTGGGTGTGGGGGCAGCCATCGCCATAGGCGTGACCAGCGACCATTTTTACAAGGCGTTGGAATCATTCGTTCCTGACCAGATCAAGGGAATCCTGCCGCTCCGAAAGGATTTCAGCATACCGGTGCTGGAAAAGATTCTGTATTTTCTTCTGGAGAATCATACCATTCAGATTCTCAAGGAGTGTGGGCGCGAAGAAGGCAGCAAGATACAGGTCCGCAGCGGTCGGGCCAGGCGCGTACCCGAGAGCGCGGTGGACGGGTTGCCCGGCATGTCCAAGATACGCAAGAAGCAGCTCTTCGGTAACGATGTCACTCGCGAAGAAACACTGCTGTTCAAGCCCAAGACCGCGCAGCAGATGGCTCAGACCATGTCCATGCTCAGCCTGGAGAAGGAGTTGCAGCAGGCCTTGTCCGATCTGTGGAAACAGGCCGTGTTCCGGGTGGATATCATGGTCTTGATCAACCTGGAACTGGTGGCTAAGACCACCACGAATGTGACGGTCAAGTTGTCAGAAATACTTGAAAAATATGGGATAACCAGGGCCGCATGAACTGTCTTTGACAGCCATGTAAAAAACCCCCGCTCGGCACTGCCGATCGGGGGGGGACATGGCTCAGCGGCGGAAGACGATGGTCTTGTTGCCGTCGATGATGACTCGGTCTTCCAGGTGCCATTGCACGGCCCTGGCCAGGACATGGCGCTCGATGTCGCCCCCCAGCCGTTTCAGGTCTTCAACGTCGTGGCTGTGGGTGACGCGGATGACGTCCTGTTCGATGATCGGCCCCTCGTCCAGCATTTCCGTGACGTAATGGGCCGTTGCTCCGATGAGTTTGACGCCGCGCTGGTGCGCCCGACGGTAGGGGTCCGCCCCGACAAAGGCGGGCAGGAACGAGTGGTGGATATTGATGATTTTCCGGTTGAAGCTGTTCACGAAATCCGGGGTCAGAATCTGCATGTACCGGGCGAGGACGATCAGGTCTGCCTTGCCGTCCATGAGTTCGAGCATGGTGTCCTCGGCTGTGACCTTGTCGCGCAGGGACGGACCCACAGGTACATGATGGAAGGGAACGCCGAAGTGTTCCACGGACGAACGCTGGTCAGGGTGGTTGGAGATGACCATGGACATTTCGGTTTCCAGGTCGCCGCGTTTCCAGCGCCACAGCAGTTCCATGAGCGCATGGTCCACCTTGGAACAGAGGATGACCATTTTCTTGGGTTTCCAGACAGGGTTCAGACTCCACTCCATGATAAACCCGTTGGTCACTTCCGCTTCGAATTCACGGCGCAGTTCCTCCAGTCCGTCCATGTCCAGTCCGGGCAGGAAAAACTCGTTGCGCATGAAGAACCGACCGCCTACGGGGTCGGTGGAGTGCTGATCGGAATGGATGATGTTGGCGTTCTTGCGGTGCAGATAGCCGCTGACTGCGGCCACGATGCCCGGTTGGTCCGGGCAGGTGATGAGCAGCCTGACTGTGCTTTCCTTGGATTCGGTCATGGTCATGTTCGCCTTGATGCTTTTTTGATGAAGTCCGGCTGCGGCCCGTGGAAAAAGTCTCGGCCACTGCACAGATTCGGGCTGTAACGCAAAAGGCGGCCGAATAAAAGTCTTTTCCTCGGATGCCGCACGGTAGGACTTGGCAAGTGCGTAATTCGGCAGTATAGGCAGTGTTGGACGAGTGTTCTACGACAACACGCACAAATGAGGAATATATGTCTGAAGCAGCTTTGAAAAAAGTAATGGATCACGCCTCGGCAGGATTGGCTGCCCGAAAGGCTTTTTTTGATACCAAGGCGGAACTGGTGGTCGAGATCGCGCGAGCCATGGCCGTATGTCTGGCCGGTGGCGGAAAGATCATGTTTTGTGGCAACGGTGGTTCGGCCGCAGACTGCCAGCACCTGGCCGCCGAATTCACCAATCGAATCAGGATGGAGCGTCCGCCTCTGCCCGGCCTGGCACTGACCACCGACACCTCGGCCCTGACCGCCATAGGCAATGATTACAGCTTCGACGAGGTTTTTTCCAAGCAGCTCCAGGCTCTGGGGCGTCCTGGCGACATGCTGGTGGGATTTTCCACCTCCGGCACCAGCACCAATGTCATTCGCGCCATGCGTGAGGCCAAGCGCAACAACATCGTCACCGTGGGCATGACCGGGCAAAGCGGGGCCGAGATAGCCTCTGTGTCGGATTTCCTGGTCACCGTGCCTTCCGGCGATACCATGATCATCCAGGAAATCCACATATCCGCCGGGCACATGATGTGTTTCCTGGTGGACCATTTCCTGTTTGAAGCGGTTTCCGAGCTGACACCCTATCTGCCGGAATCCAAAGGCTAGTTTTTCGACTTTGCAATGGAAAAGCCCCTGCGAGGTATCGCGGGGGCTTTTTGGTGTTTAGAAGGTTTCGCGCTTGATCCTGATGGTCAGGCCTTTTTCGCGGAGTCGTTGGGCCAATGTGTTGGCCCGCTGTATGCTTGGAACCGTGCTGATGACCAACTGGGCCACGCCGGCCTCGTCCCATACCCAGATGTTTTCGGGCAGGTTCAGGCCGGCCCGGCGAATGGCCACAAGCAGCAACTGCCTGGATTGTTCCCTACTGTCGAATGAGTCTTCGTCCAATGGTTCGCCGCATGCCATGACCCACCATCCTCGGGGACGGAGCGTCGGGTCGGGTTCTTCGCCGAAGCTCTTGGCTGTCAGCGCGGCCTGTTTGGCGCGGACGACGGCTGTCATGCGCAGGATGCTCTCTTCTATTTGACTGATATTACTACGCATACTTTTGTTTCCAATGGGTTGACCCTTGTCCGATTTCACTGTGTATTTTACCTTGGAGCTTGGGGAATGGCAAGGGGGTTCATCGGGTACGCAGCTGATTATCTGGTCCTTGCCTGCGAGCCTGCCGGGATGTATTGTAACCAAATGGTCAACTTGTCCAGCACTCCATTCAAGCGTACCCCGGCGCAAAAGCTGTTTCGGTTCATCGCCGGGATAGTGATCGTCGGGCTGATAATCTGGGGCTTGGTCGCCATTCCCTATGACATCCTGCGCGAGGAGCGGGCCAGACTCTACGGGGAGGAGGTCACCTCGGGGCTGGTGCTGACCGTCCGGACCGAAGATGCCGGGGAATATCCCGGTGCCAATCTGATCATCGAATACAAGTACGTGGACCCGGACGGGTATGCCCGCAGGACCGAAGCCCGTCTTCCCGACAGCCTGTGGAAGCAGTATCGTCCCGGCACCAGGCTCAAGGTCATTCTCGTGCGCGGTCGGCCGGACATGGCCCGCATACCGGATGAGGTGGAACCGGGCTTTCAGGTCTGGCTCAGGGAATTGATGAACTAGCCGTACTGTTTCGGGAATTTTTCACCCATCAGATATTCCATTGCTTCGCGGTCTATGGTGCCGGAGGCGATGAAGAACTCCAGTCCGACCACCATTGGATGATAGGTGATCCCATGGGGCAGGCCGTCGGCCTGGCCAAAGATATACCGCTCGGAAGGTACGGCTTCGTTGACCTCGACGATGCCTGCGAGGTGCAGGGCCGAGGGCAGGACGTGGTCGAGGATGACGCCGCCCGGCAGGGTGGTCCAGAGGTGGTAGAGGCCCATGTCCTCTTCTCCGGACTCGTTCTGCACCATCTTCTTGAAATGGTTCGGGGTGGCCTGCATACGCATCTCGCCGTTCACCGCCACATTGCCCATGGTCAGGATTGCGCCGGGGATGTGGAATTTCCTGGTCAGCATGTGGAACATGCCGAAGTTCACGGACAGGGCCTTGCCCGCCCGCTCGGCAAACGGGATGTGTCCGGCCTCCTCCACCGTATTCAGGATGGTCTGGTCAATGGGGAAGGGGGTCTCGTTGACCGAGAATTCCCCGAGATCCATCTTTTTCGTGCGTCCGGCCGCTGCCTTGAATTCATTCAGGTATGACATGACCGCCCCTCTAGCACTTCCCTTTTGGGCGGGCAAGTCTCCGGCGGCCTGAGAGGAAACATTCGGGAAAGTTTCCTTTCTGGACTTCCCCTTCAAAGCTTTTTGCGTGCCTCCGGCAAGGGCGTACGAACTTGGTTGGCCTAGCCAAGCGGCGATCAAAGGTTTGGAAGAAAGGAGGGATGGGGCCGGAGGCATCAAAGCGTACAAGACCCGCTGCATGCGCAACGGGTCTTGCATTCCACTATCCTCAAGCCCCACTCCTCAATGGGGCTTTCAGAACGATTTAATTACACAGGCAGTCGCTGAACACCACGCGGTCGGTGTATTCGGCCTGTTTGCCCTTGTTCCAGCGGGAGACCGGGCGGTAATACCCGACGATGCGGGTATATACTTCGGCTTCTTCGCCGCAGGTGGGGCACTCGAAGTGTTCACCCAGGATGTAGCCGTGCTCCTTGCAGATGGAGAAGGTGGGCGTGACCGAGATGTAGGGAATCTTGGTCTTGGTGAACGCCTTGATGATGAAGTTCTTGAGGGATTTCGGGTCGGTGACCGCTTCGCCGAGGAAGGTGTGGAACACGGTGCCGCCGGTGTAGAGCGGTTGGAGCTGGTTCTGGTGCTCCAGGGCGAAGAGCACGTCTTCGGAGATGCCCACGGGCAGGGCCGTGGAGTTGGTGTAGTAGGGAGTGCCGTTGCCCTGGGCCTTGATGTCGGCATAAAGGGCCTTGTCGATCTTGGCCAGTCGGTAGCTGGTGCCTTCGGCGGGCGTGGCTTCGAGGTTGTACAGCGAGCCCGTTTCTTCCTGGAAGCGGGCCGTGATGCGGCGCAGGTGATTCAGGGTGCGGCGCATGAGGCGCACTCCGCTTTCGGTTTCAATGCCCTTGCCGATGAGGTTCAGGCAGGCTTCATGTCCGCCGAGAAGGCCGATGGTGGAGAAGTGGCCCTTATAGCCGTTCTTGAGGTAGCGCTTGGACCAGGGGAACATGCCCGCGTCGAGGTTGCCGTTGATGACCTTGCGCTTGTATTCCAGGGAATCCTTGGCCAATTCGGCGTATTCTTCGACCAGATCCAGGAAATCGTCCTCGCTCTGCGCCAGGTAGGCGAGCTTGGGCAGGTTCAGGGTGACCACGCCGATGGAGCCGGTCAGGTCGCCAGCGCCGAACAGGCCGCCGGTCTTCTTGCGCAGTTCGCGCAGGTCCATTTGGAGACGGCAGCACATGGAGCGAACGTCCTCGGGATTGAGGTCCGAGCTGATGAAGTTCTGGAAATAGGGCACGCCGTACTTAGCGGTCAGCTTCATGAGCGATTCGCCGATCTCGGATTCCCAGGGGAAGTCTTCGGTGACGTTGTAGGTCGGGATCGGGAAGGAAAAGATGCGGTCATGATGATCGCCTTCGAGCATGACCTCGATGTAGGCCTGGTTGATCATGTCCATTTCTTTCTGGAAATCGCCGTAGGTCAGTTCGTCGTCGAGCTTGCCGCCCATGATGATCGCTTCGCTTGCGATGTGCTTGGGGGCCACAAGGTCGAAGGAAAGGTTGGTGAACGGGGATTGTCCGCCCCAGCGCGAGGTCGTGTTCAGGTTGAACACGAATTTCTGCATGCACTGGCGTACTTGGCCGTAATTGAGGTTGTCCTGCCTGACGAACGGGGCAAGATAGGTGTCCACGTTGTTGAAGGCCTGCGCGCCGGCCCATTCGTTTTGCAGCGTGCCCAGGAAGTTGTTCATCTGTCCCAGGGCGGTGTCGAAGTGCTTGGCAGGACCGGCAGAGGCGCGGCCTTCCAGATTGAAACCTTCCAGCAGCAGGTCGCGCAGGGACCAGCCCGCGCAGTATCCGGCCAGACCGAAGGAAAGATCATGAATATGGAAATAGCCGTGCTCATGGGCCAGACGGATTTCCTCGGGATACTTTTCCAGGGCGTACCGTGCCTGGACCGTGCCGGACAGGTGCAGCATGAGGCCCTGGAAGGAATGGGTCATGTTGGCGTTTTCATTGACGCGCCAGTCGGCCTGATCAAGATAGGTGTCGATGACATCCTTGATGTCGAGGTAGGCCTCCTTCTGGGAGCGGAGCTGGCGGCGCTTTTCCCGGTACAGGATGTACTTCTTCGCGATATCGTACTGTCGGCCCTCCATGAGCACCTGTTCGACCATGTTCTGGACGTGCTCCTGCTCGGGAATTGCCATGTCTTCGAGTTTCTTCTCGACTTTTTTGGCGAGGCGTTTGGAGAGAATCGGGTCTTTTATCCCGCTGGCGCTGAGCGCCTTGAAAATGGCCTGGGCTATGCGGTCAGTTGACCACGTTTCCAGCCGGCCGTCTCTCTTCATGATTTGACTTGGCATTCTCCGGCATCCTCCTTGGGGGAACATATTTCTGGATTTTCAATTCAAATTCTGAGGGCAGGTAGCCGCGTACCGTGCGCAGGTCCGACTCGGTCAGTCCGGGCATCCTCGTGGTGCGGAAGTAAAACGCCTCGGGTTTGGTCCGGGCCAGGTCGAAGATGCGGGTCAGGTTCGCTTCGGCAGCAATGGCGGATATGGCGTGTCCGGTCAGGGCAGGGTATTTGGCCCAGGGGCCTTTGACATCCACGGCGAAGGTGTCTGCCAGTTCGCACTGGAAGAGGTCGTTCACCACTTCTGGCCGCATCCCGTTGGTGTCCACCTTGATGGGCAATCCGATTTTTTTGATTTCCCAGAGCAGTTCACCGATGCCGGGAACCGTGGTCGGTTCTCCTCCGGTGATGGTGATGCCGTCCAGCCACCCTGCACGGTCCCTGATGTAGGATTTGATTCGCTGTGCGTCGAGAACGGGCAAGGTTTGCATGTCCCATGCGAGCTGGAAGTTGTGGCAGGTGGGGCAACGCAGGTTGCATCCGCCCAGGAAGATGATGCACGAAGTCCGGCCGGGCCAGTCGCACAGGCTCATGTTTTCGAACCCGCGTACGTATTTCCAGACCTCTGCAGGTTCATTCATCTTCCGAAACTCCTTTCCCCGTTTGTGAGCTGCATGGAGCAGCCGTACGTGGCTTCAAATACTGATAATATACTGGACGTTCTGCAAAAAATGAGGGCGAAACGCCGTAGGTGCACCGGGTATTTCATGACAAAAATGATCGCGGACACGTGACGGATACACTATCGCAGGCCTATAATTTTGTACAGGGGGTAATTGGAAAACATTTAGCTACTTGATCAAGAATTGGCGTTTATGATCGATTGGAGACGATTGCATGTAAATAGATTTTTTATTCCACAGATACTGTTCGTGGAGGGGGGCCAATATATTTAACTTTTTTCTAGAATTAGTTTAGAAAAAAAAGAGTTCAATTTCGACGGGATTTGTTTTCGACAGGGGGTGGGTGTGACAAGCAAGAAAAGGTTTGGAACGATCGGATGAAAGTGGCTTACCACAAGGGCTGCCCATAGGGAACAGAAAAATAACCGGATTCCACAGGTCAAGGAACATTCAATTCGTGATTTTCTCCCGGTCAACGTGTAACGCACGACCTCCAAGGGGTGAGGCCGGCGAGTCGATTTTGGTTCGGATATCGGGTGCTTTTCTGGCACGTGTCTTGAAGGTCGGCATTGTCGGGAATCCAGTCTCCTGTGGTGGCGCATGTGCCGCTTCCTCCTTCCCAAGGGGAAGCTTTGGAAGGGGGGTGTCAGGATATGCCGAGGTCTTCCTGCATGGTGATCGTTTCATGGAAGAGTTGATTTTTCCTGTTCCCGTGCGTGCGTTTGCGTGCCTTGGGAAATGCCTCCTGCTTAGGCCCCGTTGCGGTGGTCCACCAATGCGTTGCGCTGGTAGGCCTTGAGCCCGAATTCGGGCAGGCCGGCCAGCAGGTGGTCCATGATGTCGGACGTGATGTCTTCGTGGACGGCCCAGGCCGTCTCGTTGGTGAAGCAGTATATCTCAAGGGGCAGCCCCTTGGAGGCGTCGGGTTGGAGCTGGCGCACCAGGAGGGTCATGTCCTGCCGGATCTTGGGGTGGGTGCGCAGGTATTCCAGTGCGTATCGACGGAACAGGCCGAGGTTGGTCAGGCGACGTCCGTTGAGTTGAGAGGATTGGTCCACTCCGGCCTCGGCGTTGGCTGAATCGATCTCTGCTTGCCGTTGTTCTATGTATGCTGCCAGGCGATCTATTTTTTTCAACCGTTCGACCATTTCGGGGTCCGCAAACCGTATGGAGGTCTGGTCGATCATGAGTGCCCTTTTGATTCGGCGCCCTCCGGATTCGGCCATGTTCTGCCAGTTCTTGAAGGACGTATCCAGAAATTTGTAGGTGGGAATGGCCGTGATGGTCATGTCCCAGTTCTGGACCTTGACCGTGTTCAGGGCGATGTCCACCACGCTGCCGTCCGCACCCATGGCGGGCATCTCGATCCAGTCGCCCTTGTGCAACAGGTCATTGGCCGCGATCTGGATACCGGCCACCAGCGACAGAATGGTGTCGCGGAATACGAGCATGAGCACGGCGGTCATGGCGCCGATGCCAGAGAGTAGCCCCCAGGGCGACTGGCCCAGCAGGATGGAGACTACAGAGATGGCTCCCAGGATGTAGATAAAGAGTTTGAGCAACTGCACATATCCCTTGATGGGACGGCGGTTGGCGATGTCAAAGGTCTGATAGAGGCGAGTCAGTGCGTCAAGGAGCTTGGCCATGACCAGAATGATGGCCACGGTTGTATAGGCATATATGGCATCTTCCATGACGGACTTGATATTCGGAAAGAGCACCAACCCCCAGAACAGGACAGGGGCCGGGGCCAAAAGGGCGGCTCGGGAGAACACGCCTTCTTTCATGAGGATGTCGTCGAAATGGCTTTTGGTGCGTCTGGCGAAAGCGTTGGCGGCTCGCACTAGGAACATTTTGGTCAAAGCGAAGGTTATCAGACCGGCAACCAGCAGCAGGCCGATTTTGGCGATAATGTCCAGCATGGGACTTTCCTGGATCAGGACGATGGGCAGGGTGAGGTTCATGGGGTGCTCCTTGAGGCTCGGTGTGCGGTCTGTGTATCAGATGCGGATGGTTTTGAGAACCGGTCATGGCCTGTCGAATTTTCGGGGAATTTGACAATTATCGAATTGTGGCCCATTTTCATTACTATATAAAAGGAGTGAAATCATTCATGGTATCCTGGTTTGCCATAGTTCTGACCGTCACCGGTCTTCTGGTTATGTACCTGGGCTGGCGGCTCGTCGAACCCCTGCCCATGGGCCGGAAACGGAAAATTTCGCTCTGGCTGGTGCTGGCGGTGATGCTGTTCGGGTATCGTCTGACCTGGTTTCTGCACCGGACCAATAAATACGAACTCGTTGCCTGCGACAGTCTTTACTGGATCGGTCTGACCTTTTTCGGCTTCATCTCCATCCTGATCTTCTTCATGTTTGCCCGGGACATACTCCGCATTTTCCAGGCCATGGCGTCCGGGCTGAAAAAAGTGTTCGTCAGGCGCAGCAAGCGTCCCTATTTTCTCAGCCCTGACCTGGATCGCCGCCGGTTCATGCTCAATGCCTCCAATGGGGTCTTTCTTGCCGCAACCCTGCCCCTGGCCGGGATCGGGGTGTTCACTGCCCGCAGCAAACCCTCTGTGGTGTACAGCGAATTGCCTGTCGAGGGTCTGCCCAAGGGACTCGACGGTTTCACCATTGCCCAGATATCGGATACGCACATAGGCCCGACCATCCGGGCGGACTGGGCACGCATGGTGGTGGATACGGTGAATTCCCTGAATGCGGACCTGGTCGTGCACACCGGTGATTTGGTGGACGGTTCCGTGGACGGGCTCAAGGACGACATCAAGCCCATGAGCGACCTGAGCGCGCCGCACGGCGTCTGGTTTTGCACGGGAAATCACGAGTACTATTCTGGCATCGGCGAGTGGCTTCCCGCAGTCAGGCGACTTGGCATCCGGCCCTTGATCAACGAACACGCCCTGATAGACACGGGCAAGGGGAGCATCCTGCTGGCAGGGGTCACTGACATCAACAGCGCGCGGATGGAACCGACCCATGTCTCTTCACCCGGAGAGGCCCTCAAGGGTGCGCCCGAGCATGATGTTTCCATACTGCTCGCTCACCAGCCCAACTCCGTGTTCGAGGCCGCCAAGGCGGGATACGACATCCAGCTTTCAGGGCATACCCACGGTGGTCAGTACTTCCCCTACAACTTCGTCATCCACCTCTTCCAGACCTACGTGCGCGGTCTGTATATGCACGAGGGCATGCTGTTGTATGTCAACACGGGCACCGGCTACTGGGGACCGCCCATGCGCCTCGGCACCACGCCTGAGATCACCCTGCACACCCTGCGCCGCGCCTAGCGGGTTGGTCGCCGACGGTTCCCGTTGTGCATGAGCGCGACTCCCAGGCCGATGATGACCAGGGAGATCAGCAGGAAGTGCGTGAACATGTCCTTCTGGATGGCGCCCCATATGATGTAGACGGACCCGATTCCGGCCAGGGCCGGGCAGGCGAACCGGCTGAAGCCGCCCAGGTCGGTGAAGGTCTTCATCACCCATATGTAGATGGAAATGTAGATCACATACAAGAACGCGATGGGCAGCTCCGAAATATCCATGAACTGGCCCCACCAACCCGCGAAGTTTCCGTACCAGACCACCAGCCACATACAGGAGAGCACATAGCCGATCAGCGCCGAATTGGTGGTGCAGTTGTTCTTGGGGTTGATCCGGCAGAAGAATTCAGGATTTGGTCCCATGTTGCGTGAGGCAATGGAGTACATGCCGCGGGCCGCGCCCATGATCAGGCCGTTCAGGGTGCCGAGGCAGGAGATGATGACGAAGACCGTCAGCAGAGTTCCGCTCAACCGACTGAAAATGAGGGCAATGACCTGTACCGGGGCCGCGTTGCCCTCGGTCAGCACCTGCTCGTTGGTCAGGACACCGGAAATGCCGAGATAGTAGACCATGTAGATGACGACCACGGCCAGGGTTCCCACCACCAGTGCTCTGGGCAGGGTCCGTTTGGCATCCTTGAGTTCGGCGTTGATGACCGTGGCGATGATCCATCCCTCATAGGCGAATGCGGTGGACAGGGTGGCCACGGCCAGCCCGCCGCCGCTGGAAACCGTTCGGGCGGCGTGGGTGAAGTTCTCCAGGGTCTGGCCGCTGGTCAATCCGGCGATGCTGCCGACGACAGCTACCAGGGCCAGGGGGATGAGCTTGACTACCGTGGAAGTGACCTGCCACTTCCCGGCCAGGACAGGCGAATAGTAGTTCAGCATGAAAAAACCGGTCAGATAGATCCAGGCTATGGGCCAAAGGGCTTGCTCCATGTCGAGCAGGCCCACGGTGTAGTTGGCCGATACCCAGGCCAGTACCGCCACCAGGGTGGGGTAGTATATGAAGGTCATGAACCAGGCTACCAGGTATCCGGCCTTGTGTCCGTATGCCTGCTCGAAGTAATCCACCACGCCGTTGACCCGTTCCACGCGGGTGGCGATCTTGGAAAAGACATAGGCGGTGACAACCATTATCATCCCGCCGATGAGCCAGGCAAGCAGGGCCGTGGGCAGGCTGCCGCCTGAAGCCTTGAGGACGTCGTCCGCCTTGAAGAAGACGCCTGATCCGATGACAATACCAACGACCATGGCGGTCGCTGTCCAAAATCCGTATTTTTTTTGTAGATTTTCCATGCGTTATGAGTTCGCCCTGTTCTTGGGCATGGCTATATGTGATGTCTTTGATGGACTTGGATGTACTTGCATCGCGTGTCCGGCAGCGGCAAAGTCCGGGACTTCTCTGCTACGTGGAAACAAAAATGTCCAGCCCTTTGAGACAATAATGTCTAAACTCTTATTGAAGCTCCGTAACAAGGCCTGGACGGCACATGATTCTCGCGGTTGACGGCAGGTGTAACTTGAGCTACTTCCAATTGGTCCAACCAATTTTTAGGGGAAATGCGATGGAAGCCAAGCCAGTGCAAAGAAAGTCCATATCGGAGGAGATCGTATCCCAGCTCAAGGGGATGATTGATCAGGGGCGGTTATTGCCGGGAGACCGACTCCCGGCGGAACGTAAATTGGCCGAACAGTTTGGTGTCTCCCGGACCTCGGTACGGGAGGGGATCAAGATTCTGGCCGAGTCCGGCCTCCTGGAAAGCCGCCAGGGGGCCGGAACCTTTGTCAGTGAGAACGAAGGTGGTGCCAGGGAGGGGTCCCTCCTGGAAGCGGTGCTCTCCGGGGACTTTGATCTGCAAGACGTGTTCGAGGTGCGCAAAATGCTGGAACCGGAGATCGCGGCACTGGCTGCGCGCAACGGCTCACCAAGTGCCAAAAACCGTCTGGAGGCCATTCTCATGGAACAGGAGCAGGCCATACGGAGCGGCAGTTCCGGGGCCGGGCTTGATCACCAGTTCCATCAGGCCCTGGCCGAGGCTTCGGGGAATCCGGTGTTGCGCGAGATGGTTTCCGCCCTGCATGAGGGCTTTGCCCGAAGCCGGGAAGACATCGTCCAGTCGCCGCAGCGTCAGGAAGCGTCCCTTGCGGCGCACCGGGCCATCATCGAAGCGGTCAGAAACGGACACGCCATGCAGGCCGAACGGGCCATGCGGGAACATCTGGAAGAAGTCGAAAGAATTATATTTCATAATCAAACATATGGATATTCAAGGAGATAGAGATGAAGGAAATCAATGAGAGGGCGCGTGATCTGATGAAGGGTTTTTGCCGTGTCTGCAAGGTTTGCGACGGTCGGGCCTGCGCCGGTGAAGTGCCGGGCATGGGCGGCCTTGGAACGGCCGCCTCATTCAAGTCCAATGTCGAGGCCCTTGAGGGCTTTCGCTTGAACATGCGTTTGTTGCATGATGTGTCCGAACCTGACACCGGTACGTCTTTGCTCGGTTTCGACCTGGCCATGCCGGTCATGGCCGCGCCCATCGGCGGCGTGTCTTTCAATATGGGCGGCGGCGTGTCCGAGGAGGACTATGCCGACGCCGTGGTCACCGGTTGCAAGGCGTCCGGCATTGTCGGCTGTGGGGGTGACGGTGTGCCGCCTTTCATCCATGAGGCCGCGTTCGCCGCCATCGTCAAAAACGGCGGTCACGGCATTCCGTTCATCAAGCCCTGGGAAGGCGGCGAATTGGATGAGAAATTGGAAAAGGCCCGTGCCACCGGCTGTTCGGTGTTCGGCATGGACGTGGATGCCGCCGGTCTGATCACCTTGCGCCAGATGGGCAGGCCTGTTGCCCCCAAGCCCGTTTCAGAGCTGAAGAAGATCGTCGACAAGGTGCACGGCTGGGGCGCGAAGTTCGTGCTCAAGGGCATCATGACCCCGGATGAGGCTGAATTGGCCGTGAAGGTCGGCGCGGACGCCATCGTGGTTTCCAACCACGGCGGCCGTGTGCTCGATCATACTCCCGGCACCGCTGAAGTCCTGCCCGAGGTGGCTGAACAGGTCCACGGCAGGATCACCGTCATCGTGGACGGCGGCATCCGTTCCGGCGCGGACGTGCTCAAGATGCTGGCGCTGGGTGCGGACGCGGTCATGATCGGTCGTCCGGTGTCCGTGGCTGCCGTGGGCGGCTTGCAGCAAGGGGTCGAGAAGTATTTTGCGAACATCAAGGCGCAGCTTGCCGGGGCCATGGTCCTGACTGGCTGCAAGGACATCGCGTCCGTAGACACCAACATACTGTTTTAAGGCGGCCATCACCCCATGATTACGACATATCTTCTATATATTGTTCTTGGCGCATTCGCTGGAATCCTGGCGGGACTGCTCGGTATCGGCGGCGGGTTGGTCATCGTGCCAATGCTCAATATCACTTTCGAACTGCAGAGTTTTCCTGTTCAACATATCCAGCATATCGCCCTGGGTACGTCCATGGCGACCATCATCTTTACGTCCCTTTCCAGCATGCGTGCTCACCACAAGCGTGGGGCCATCAACTATGCCGTTTTCTGGCGGCTGACGCCCGGCATCATCACCGGCACCTTTCTTGGTGCTTGGGTGGCGTCGCTCCTGTCAACGATGTTTCTCAAAGTGTTTTTCGGGCTGTTTCTCTATTATGTGGCTTCCAAGATGCTCATGAAATCCAAGGCCAAGAGCACCCGGGAGCTGCCGGGATATTTGGGAATATTCGGAGCAGGTAACGGCATCGGTATTTTCTCGGCCCTGGTGGGCATCGGCGGGGGTACTTTGACTGTTCCCTTCTTATCATGGTGCAATCAGACCATGCATGTGGCCATTGCCACGGCTGCGGCTGTGGGCTTGCCCATCGCCCTTGCGGGCACTGCCGGGTACGTGATCAACGGATGGGGCGTGGAAGGCATACCCGGTCCGCATGTGGGTTATGTCTATCTCCCGGCTTTTCTGGGCATCATTTGCATGAGTGTCGTGACCGCGCCGCTGGGCGCCAAGTTGGCGCACTCCCTGCCCGTGGACAAGCTGAAGAAGATATTTGCTGTCCTGCTTTTGATCGTGGGAACCAAGATGTTGTGGAGCGCCCTTGTCTAAAGGGTGAGAACCTTGAAAACGAAAGGGCTGATTCGGTTGAATCAGCCCTTTTTTACAAGCCATGTTCCCTTTGATGGGCGTCCACCACGTTGTCGACGCGAACCAGCTTTTCCTCAATCTTGCCGGGCGTGATGGTGTATCGGGTGACGACCCAGTCGAGTTGGTCGATGTATTCCACATGGCCGTAGCCGCCCTCGGGCAGGTTGTCCCGAATGGCTTCGATGAAGTCGTCGATCATCAAATAGTGGCCTTCATGGTCCACCCGCAGGATGTCCCCGTTGTAGTCCACCTGGTCAAAGGGGATGATGTCCTTGATCAACTCAAAGACTTCCGGTGTGATCCGGTGAAAATCGCCGTATACGCGAACTGCTTCCATGGGTGTCCTCTCTTGGAAAAACGGATGGAAAAGAATTAGGCACGTTGGCCCATGCGGTCAACCAGGTATCCGGTTTTTTGTTCGAGATCAGCCCAGAGCTGCAGCCGATTTTCCCGGCCCAGCCGGGTCAGTTCCTCGTCCGAATACTTGGTGTCGAGCTTGAGCTTGTTGCCCATGACCTGGCCGATCTGTTTGGCGGTCCTGGATTTGGCCAGGGAGGAGTGCTGGATGTGCCTGATGGCCAGTCCGCCCACGTAGAGGGCGGGCATGCCAGCGAGGTTCGACCGCAGGTCGCGGTCCAGGTCGTCGAATTGGGACGGGGTGTAGCGCAGGTCGAAACCTCCGGTCTTCTCCACGGAGCGCATGTTCACCAGATGGCAGCAGCCCGACACCGAGAGGCAGGGCCGGGTGTAGGTGAACATGCCGGTGTCGAGGGAACCGGCGCAGTTGTCGAACAGAAGCACCCGGTTGGGCAGGGCGCCCGGTTCGGTCTCTGCCGGCGGAGTGGGAAACAGGTTGTAATCTGCGGATTGCAGGCTGAACGGCGGGACGGCTGCGGTGATGCGGCAGCCCACGGCCCCGATGTCGTCGCGGTCTTGAACCGGTCCGAGCAGCCGGAGCAGCCAGTCTTCGGGCAGGACGATGTCGTCGTCCAGAAAGGCTGCCCATTTTGCGGCGCGCAGCTCCGGCAGGGACATGAGCCAGTTGCGGGCCGCAGGAGCGCCCACGTTCACCGGCAGGGTCTCGATGCGGAAACGTTCGGAGCCGAATTTCTGCATGGCCTGCGTCAGCACCTCTGCGGTATGGTCTGTGGAACCGTTGTTCAGCGTGAACACTTTGGCTTTGCCAATGTCGCTCCTGAGCAGGCTGTCCAGGGTGTCGGCCAGCAGGTCCGCCTTGTTCCACGAATAGGCCAGGATGGCCGCGTCTTCGGTGGCTGCGCTGTCGGCCAGGGCGGGGGCATTGAATAGATCGTAAAGCTTCAGCGTCAGGTTGACGTGCCAGGGAATTGTCTGCCACAGCCCGGCCAGGGCCGCCTTTCCTTCGCCTTTCCTGCCCATGCGGAGCAGGGTCTCGCCAGCGGCATAAGCCCTCCACAATCCCCAGGTGGCCGGGTCCAGCCCTTCGATGACCGGGAGTGCGTCCTCAGAGGGCAGGCAGTGAAAGGCCCAGTCTGCTTCCATGCGTGCCTTGAGCGGCAGGGCGGTGTCGTTCCAGGACACCATGTCCAGTGCCGCCTTGGGAATCTCCGGCCTGCCCATATGGATGAGATCCTGCCAGACATGGTGCAGCCAGCCCGATCCTTTGGCCGGATCGCTCAGAACCACGGTCAGGAAACGCAAGATAAGCGACCGGTCATCCTGACGGGCCAGGGCATACCATGTATCAAGGGCTTCGCTGTCCTGCGGGCGGGGCAGGTTGGCGTTGAGGATCATGATCCTGCTGAGGGCGGCGTCCGTCTTCAGGCCCAGGTTCACCGCGCTGACACCCCATTGTCCCATGTCCGGGGCCAGGGGGTGCGCCTGCATCCCCCATAGGGCCATGCCCAGGGCCGCGCGCCTGCAGCCGGGGTTGTCCTCGCCCAGGCGGAAGAGGCCGGGCAGCAGACCTGTCAGGGATTGCGGCAGTCCCATGCCGAGATGCCAACCGGAAAAGTGACGGATGAAGGCCGGCTGGATGGGCGCGCAGAGGGGCAGGGTGCGGGGAAAGGAAAATCGGTTCATGATGTCTGCCAGTTAACAGATAAACAGGGGCGATGCCAGTCTAGACGCCGAGTTCGGCCAGATCCCGGATGATGATTCCGGCCGCCCGTTCCGGCGCTCCGGGGTCGCCGACCATGGTGCGCAGGGAGGCCAGTTCGTTCTTGACCGTCTCATATGCTGTTGGATCGTCCAGCCAAGCACCGGCTGTTTTGAACAGGGTTACGGGGTTGGCGTTGCCTTGGATGTGTTCGGGATAGATTTCCTTGCCGAGGATGAGGTTGGGCAGGGAAATGTAATCCACGTTGACCAGGGCCTTGGCCACCAGCATGGAGAGGAACGAGACTCGGTATGCCACCAGCACCGGGGTGCCGATGAGCGCGGTTTCCAGGGTGACCGTGCCGGACGCGGCCATGATGAACTTGCAGGAGCGGAAGGTCTCGTATCGGGTGTCCGGGGCAACGAATTCGACCGGGATGTCTTCGGGCCAGAGTGAGCGCAGCAGCGATTCGTCCATGCCCGGAGCGCGGACAAGCACATATTTCAGGTCGGAATGCCTTGCCTTGAGCAGTTTGGCTGTTTCCGCAAAGACGGGCAGCAGGGTGGTGACTTCCTTGGTCCGGCTGCCGGGCAGAAGCCCGATACGGTTTTCCTGCACCGGGAGCTGGTCGAGCTTTTCCAGGGGCAGGACGTCCATGAGCGGATGGCCCACGTATTCGACGTTCATGTCGTACCGTTTATAGAAATCCTTTTCAAAGGGAAGGATGCAGATGACCTTGCGAACATGTTCGCGCAGGAAGTTGGCCCGGCCCGACCGCCAGGCCCATATCTGGGGGCTGATGTAATAGTAGACCGGGATGCCGAGCTTCTTGGCGATCTTGGCGATGCGGAAGTTGAATTCCGGGCAGTCCACCAGGATGACGGCGCGTGGCCGGACAGCGGCCAGTTCCCGTTTGATCTTGCCGAGCAGTTTCAGGATGCGCGGCAGGCCGCCGAGGATCTCGGTGATGCCGACCAGGGAGATGAGCTTCATGGAATAGCGGATGTCCAGGCCCTGGGCTTTCATGGCCGGACCGCCCATGCCGGTGAAAGTGGCGCTGGTGTCCAGGGTTCTGAAGCCCTTCATCAGCTCGGCACCGTGCAGGTCGCCGGAGGCCTCGCCTACGCTGAACCAGATGGGACCGGATGTATTTCCTGTGTGCATGCACAGTTAGTAGCGCATGTGCGGGATGGCCGCAAGACGGGCCGGGAGACCTTCATGTTTCGGGGTTGCCATGTCCGCCTTTGCCCTGTAGGAAACACCCAAACGTGAACCCTAGAACGAGGATATATACATGTTGAAAGTCGGCGTTGTAGGTTTGGGCTGGATGGGCCGTGTCCATCTGCGCAACTACACTGAAATGTCTGGTGTTGAAGTGGTAGGCGTGGTCGATGTGGATGAAAAGGCACGCGAAGAAGTCGCTGCCCAGTTCGGCGTCAAGACCTTTGCCACCCTGGACGAGCTGCTGGAACATGATCTGGACGCCATGTCCGTGTGTGTGCCCACCAGCCTGCATCACGAGACCGGTCTCAAGGTCATGGACAAGAATATCAACGTGATCATCGAGAAGCCTTTGGCCGTTACGGCAGCTCAGGGCGAGGAGCTGGTGGCCAAGGCCAGGGAAAAGGGCGTTGCCCTGATGGTCGGCCATGTGGAGCGGTTCAATCCGGCCGTGGCTCGCGTCAAGGAACTGCTCGGAGACGACGTTATCTCCATCCAGATCGAGCGCGTGGGACCGTATCCGCCGCGCATTCAGGATGTGGGGGTCATCAAGGATCTCGGCTCCCATGACATCGACCTGATCCGTTACCTGACCGGCTCGGAATTCAAGTCCGTGTATGCGGTCAGCTCCACATCCATCGGCAAGCACGAGGACTCTGCCCTGATTACCGCAGAGATGGAAAACGGCGTTCTGGCCAACATCACCACCAACTGGGTGACTCCGTACAAGGGGCGTCAGATCAACGTTGCCTGCGAATCCAAGTATATCCATGCCAACCTGATCACTCAGGAAGTCAAGGAATACTCGGCTTTTTCAACCTACGACAAATCCTATTCCGTGCGCGAGTGGCCGCTCATGTTCCGCGAGCCGGTCAAGGAGGAGCTGACCCAGTTCCTGAACGCGCTCAGGAAGGGCACTCCGGTGCCCATCACCGGCGAGGACGGCCTGGAAGTACTCAAGACCTTTGAGCGCATCTTCGACTGCATGGACTAGCACGCTTCCGTACATACTGAAAAAAGGCCCGATCTCCTGCGAGACCGGGCCTTTTCATTTGGCTATTTGCTGGCGACCCGGGCGTCTCCCGGCGGTGATTGGACAGGAGGCACGGGTGACGTGGCGACAGTGATGTAGTCCGTCACTTCGCTGATGCCGCCGACTTCGGAGGCAATGGCCAGGGCGGCGGTTTTCTGGTGGAAATTTCGGGCTCTTCCGATGAGCACGGCATGGGTTCGCACCATCTCCACTCGCAGGTCAGCGCCCTGGAGCCGTTTTGTTTCGGTGAATCGTTCGGTCAGGGCTTTGATGAGCAATTCGTCCCTGGCCGCATCCCTGGCTGCATTCCTGACTGTGGAAGCCGGATAGAATTTGCAGGTGATGGATTTGATGCCTTGTACCGTTGCTGCAACCTGCACGGCGTGATCCGCCTGCTTGCGGCTCTTCATCTGGCCCACAAGATAGGCCTTGCCGTCGATGACGTGGGCGGCAACGGCCAGGCCGTTTGCCTGAAGCCGTTCACGAAGCCTGCGCTCCATCATCCGGTCCTGGACGATGCAGAGATCCCCGCCTTCCACACTGTTGCGGGGCAGGTAGTCGTCGGCAAGCATCACGGCGTCATACCCTGTCATGGCACCGCCCGCCACCTGGACAACAGGATAGACGGCGCACCCCGTAAGGATTGCGGCGACCATGAGCGCTGAAGCCATATGAAAAAGTTTACAAGTCATACCTGAGGAAAGAGTATAGTGGAATGTCTAGAATTTGTCTAATGCATTCCGCGTCGGGCTTTGTTGAAATGTCAGTCCTTGACGGCAATGAGATACATCATGCCTGCTATGGACTGCCGGTCGACGATGTGGAATTCGGGCAACTGGTCTTTCCAGTCGTTCCAGTGCCTTTCCCGGATGGAGAGGACGACCTTGTCCTTGCCTTGGGCCGTGGCGATCAGTTGGTCCAGATGGTTGGTCTCCGTGAAGTCGTGACCGGCATAGTACGTGAATATCCCCGAATAAATCTTGAGCGCGAGGGGTGCGTACCCCCGATCGATGTAGTCCCTGAGGATCAAGGCCTGGCGCTTGGTGCTCATGGCATTGTCCAGGGAAGGGGCCACCATGAGGCCAATGGGATAGAGCCAAATGATCATGGCCAGAGAGAGTGTGAGCAGGCATGTGCGGTAGTCCCGGCTGCGGACCCCCGACATGGCTGCGCCTCCGAGCAGGAGCAGGCCTGCGCTGATGCCCATGCCCCGGATGGGCACCGGAACGGGCAGCAGGTCGCCGGCCAGGAGCAGTCCGGCTCCGGCAGTGATCCAGAGTCCGGCAATGAGCGTCCAGAGACGTCCCAAGCGCCTTTCTTCCATGGATTGCAGGGCCTGGGCGGTCAGGATGGCCAGAGGCGGGAACATGGGCAGGATGTAGATGAGCACCTTGCCGCTGAGCGAGGACAGGAAAATGAATGTGCCTGCGAACATGATCCACAGGAGGGCCGAGGGTCCGGCCTGACGGCGGTTTTTCCAGAGCGTGCCCCAGTGGCCGATGGAGAAGAGCCTGTGCACGGGCGTGACGAACAGGGCCAGGGTCCAGGGCAGCCAGGCCAGGGGGAAGGCGATCATGTACCAGTAGAACGGTTCCAGGTGGTGGAAGGTCCTGGTGGCCCGCTGGATGATCTGTTGTCCGAGCACGGTCTTCATGAGAAAATCCGCCCCCTCGGTCCATATCACGCCCATGATCCAGGCGGCCAGCAGTCCGAACATGGCGAGCAGACCCAGTCCCATCTGCCGGGTGAAGAGCTTTTTTACCTCACTTTTCCAGGTCAGGTAGAGCCCGATGTTCACCAGCGGGAAGATGAAGCCCAGCGGCCCCTTGACCAGGGTTGCAACTCCGGCCAGCAGCAGACCCCAGAGCGGCCAGCAACCCTGCCGTTCGTCCGTGACGGCCCGGTACAGGCAGGCATGGCTGAGGATGATCAGGGCGGCGAACATGAGGTCCATTCGCGAGTAATGGAATAGGGCCGCCAGCAGGAATGAGGAGAGCAGGATCAGGGTCGAAGCCAGGCTGACTGTTTTGTCGAATCCGAGGGTCCGGGCCAGGACATAGGCCGAGAACAGGAAAAACAGGCCGGAAAGGGCCGCGCCAAGGAAGAATACTTCCGGCGCATCGAACGGGGTCAGGGTGTCCAGCAGCCAGAGAAACCAGAAATAGACCGGGGGCTTGTCCGGGTAAACCTGACCGTTCAGGGCCAGGACCATCCATTTCCCGCCCTCGGCCAGGTTCTGGTAGGCGTTTGCGTATCGGACCTCGTCGGAGAACCAGAGGGCGCGGTTGCCCATGGTAAACCATGTTTGGGCCAGTACGGCCAGGGTCATGGTCAACCAGGGATGGTTTTCAAGTCGTGCCCAGGTGCGGGCAATGAATGGGCTCATGTCAGGATCTCCCGGTGAAGAGCGTGGAGTTGGCTATGATCACGGTGGCGAAACCGCTGACGCTGCCGAGCATCCAGCCGAAAAAAACGTCCGAGGGGTGGTGCCAGCCGAGATATATGCGGGAAAAACCCACCAGGCCGACGAACACGCCGAACAGGCCTGTCAGCCATATTCGTTCCAGGCGCAGGGTCAAGGGTAAAGCCCACCCCGTGATCTCGGTGGTGTGGCCCGAGGGCAGGGAATGTTGTGTGCCGCGGGAGGACAGGGGATCGAACCATTGCCCTTGGCCGGGCCGGGGACGGCCTATGAAGGTCTTGAGAAAATGCACAGCCAGTCCGGCCACCAGGGCCTGGACCACGAGCAGGATGAGGATGAAACGCACCCGTTCCCGGTTGTTTGATTTGTAGGCGGTCAACAGCGTCAGGCCGTAGCCCGCGTAGAACAGGGGGTTGCTCCAGTCGGTGAGCAGCTGCATGACGGTTTTGAGGGTCGGATGCACGGCCCTGTGGTCATGAAAGAAGACGGCCACGTCCGCTTCGGTGGTGAATCCGAGCCAGATCGCGGCCAGGATGAGCAGGAGGGGCGCTGAAAAGAGCGTCCAGTGAGTCAGGGATGTGCTGCGCATGTGGATGTCTTAAGATATACTTGCGGTCGGAGCAAGCCAAGGTCTGCCGGAAGCGTCTTCTAGGATTCGCCGTCGCCGTTGGTCGGATAGGGCTCGTGGGTGTAACATGCCCAGATTTCGGGGCTGGCGTGCAGCTCTTCGAGGATCTCGGTCATGGGTTTGCCTTCCTGTTTCCAGTATTTGTAGGCGTTATCCGAACATTCAAAGGGGATGACCAGGATGCCGTCATCGGTCAGGTAGGGTTTGCTTTCGTCCATGGCGAGGGACTATTTCACGGATGGCCTGGAATGACAAGTGCCCGGCAGACAAAGAAAACCCCCTGACAGGCAGGGGGTTTAGACGGGTATTTCGGTTCGGAGGCTAGGCAACGGCCTGTTTGCTTTCGAGGATGCAGACCTTGCGGTCAATTTCGCGGACTTTTTTCAGGATGTTCCTGGCGATGCGTTTGAATTCTCCCAGGTCTCCGGCTTCATATTTGAATTTGGCCCGGGTCAGTCCGGCCATGTCCAGGGTCTCGTTGAACAGGTACGGCATGTAGAGCGGGTCCTGTTTGATGAACATTTCGATGCGGTTCATGGTCGTCTGGATGTCCTGCTGGTTGGCCTTGAGGTTTTTGAAGAGCTTGGCGAGGTGCTTTTCCGCGTTGCGCATGGACGTGGTCCACATGGGGGAACGCGGTTCGGTCCTGAATGGCGGGACGTTTTTGCGGCAGGACATGAGTTCGGTCAGGAACCGGTCCACGCTGCCCGGAGCCGAGGCCAGGATACCTTCGTTATAGGCGGTTTGGATGTCTACCGCCTTGGTGTTTTCGATGGGCACGCCCCCGCCGTACAGGTTGTACACCGGGAACGAAGCGGATTTGAGGTCGTCTTCCAGTTCGCGCTTGGCGGACATATATTGAATAGTGGTCAGGATCTCTTCGCCGTCCATGTTGCGGGTTGTCTGGTGGTAGGGTCGCATCTTCATGTCGGTGGTGTGGTTGTGGTGGCCGCCCGAGTGGGACCGGCCGTTCAACCATGCGTAATCCTGTCCTGCCAGGAGCAGGTGGTTCACGCCGCAGTGGCGCAGGAAGCGCGACAGGGTGACGGAGACGTTGCCGCCCGCGTCGAGGACCAGATCCCGCTCCTTGAGCACGTATGTTCCCATGCCGCCGATGGTCCACAGGGGCAGGGTGGGGCCGGGATATCGTTTCAGCACCATGGGGTCGATCTTGGTGGAGTATATGAGCGGGATGTCCTGTACGAAATCCGGGTCCAGCCGTTCGAACACCTTGAGCATGGACACGTCGTAGTCGATGGCAGCGCACAGGTGTGGTTTGATGCCCAGCGTCTGCAACGAGGGGACGGTCTGGAGCGCGCAGGTGTAAAGCACGTGACCGGGGTTTTCCTTGAGTTGGAGGGCCATGGTCTCCAGGCTCGGTCCGGCACCCAGGATGACCGCGCCAACCCCATTGCCCTTGCCTTCCATGGGCTTGAGGCTGCCGTCGTTCATGGCGCGGGCAAAGTTGTTGATTTCGTTGCCGACCATGACATCCTGGCGGTGGCGCATGGTGGAAAGTTCCAGGGAGAAGTTTTCCAGCTTGTGTTTGATGATCGTGGCCCAGCGCGCATATTCCGGCCCGAGTTGGCGGCTGGGTATATCGCTTTTCAGGTGAATCTGGCCGTAGATGAACTGGAGGTCGAGGTTCTTGATGACTTCGGTCAGGAAGCCCTGGTCCGGCACCAGAAGATGAAATTTTTTGTTATCGAAATAGGGGCGATAGTCGGTCTGGCTGAGGCAGGCGAGGAGTATTTCCGGGTTGGGTTCAAGCAACATGACCTTGTGGGTGTCCGGCGTATTGGTGAGCAGGTGGTTGACACCGTAGCCCACGTTGGCACCGACGACGAAGGTGGCCGAGGTTCCGGCCTTTTCCGGGTGCAGCCAGCCCGCATAGAGTCCGTCCGGCGGCAGGGAGGCGAACATGCCCTTGCCGTTGTCCATGCGCCAATCATGCAGGCCGAATTCATTGATGAAAAGTTTTTCAACCAGAGCGTCCTGCTGGTATTGCTGGCTGGAAAGCCACTGGATTATGGGGTTTCCCTTGCTTTGGAGATACTCTATGTTGTCTTTCAGAAACGGGTACGCGTTCATGTCATGTCCTCGTGTGCTCAAAAAATAGACGGTTTTGGCTTGGAAATGCAGTTTGTATGCCAGTTGCGCCTCTTTGTTTTTTGCCCTACTGTGCGGGCATTAATTCCAAACCCAATTCACATGATTTCAGGGTGATATGATGAACAGCAATTTGCTCGCGCTCATCGGCAACACGCCGTTGGTGGAAATACGCCATTTGAATCCCAATCCGAACGTCAGGATTTTGGCCAAGATAGAATGCCAGAATCCCGGCGGTTCCATTAAGGATCGCGTTGCCGCCGCCATGATAGCCGCAGCCGAGGAGTCCGGCGAGCTGACCAGGGACAAGATCATCATCGAGGCCACGTCCGGCAACACGGGCGTGGGATTGGCCATGGTGGCCGCCATCAAGGGCTATCGCATCAAGCTGCTCATGCCGGAGACGGCATCCGAGGAGCGCAAGATGATCATGGCTGCCTTCGGGGCCGAGCTGGAACTGACCCCCGGCCATCTGGCCACTGACGGGGCCATTGAACAGGCCTACCGCTATGCCCGCGAGGAGCCGGAAAAGTATGTGCTCATGGACCAGTACAACAACCTTGCTTCCATAGACGCCCACTACAACGGCACCGGGCTGGAAATCTGGAACCAGACCAACGGCCAGGTCACCCACTGCGTAATGACCCTGGGAACCTCGGGCACGGCCATGGGCATTGCCAAGCGGTTGCACGAGATGGGTGCTGTTCATGTGGCCGCTGTGGAACCTTATGCCGGTCACAAGATTCAGGGCCTCAAGAACATGCTCGAATCCTATCCGCCCGGCATCTACGACAAGCACAGCCTCGATGAAATCCTGCATGTGGAGGACGAGGTCGCCTTTGAGAATTGCCGCAGGCTGGCCCGCGAGGAGGGCATTTTTGCGGGCATGAGTTCGGGTGCCGCACTCGGCGGGGCAATCCAGTTGGCCGAACGGTTGGACAAGGGGTTGATCGTCACGATTTTCCCGGATTCGGGTGAGCGGTATCTGTCCACCCATCTCTATCGGCAGCAGGCAGGCAGCGGGGTAACGATTTTCGACATGGCCTCAGGCGCGGACAAGATGCTCAACACGGGCAACGGGCTGGGCGTGTACACCATGGGGCCGAGCCTGGACAACCCGGACGGGCTGGACTCCTGGCGCAGGCTGGTCCTGCTCGACGTGTTCGCCCGGCACATGACCGGGAGGGGCGTGAAGGTGGAGTCCGCCGCCGGACTGACCGACATGGACGACCGCACCCTGGCCGCTGCCCGTGAGCTCAGCGTCAGCCGCGAGGCCTTCGTGGCCGAGCGTCACGCCGCTGTCATTGCGCGCGCCCACGACATGGGATTGTCCGAGTCCCTGCATTTTCCCCTGTCCTCGGCCAGCAACGGCATGGCGCTCGATCTGTGCCGGAAGCTCATGGGCAAGGGGCTGGCCTACGAGAAGCTCCGCTCTGTCTATTTCGACGTGTTCCGCGACAAGCGGTATGGCGAGATCGGCACCGTGGACATGGACAAGGTGTCCGGGGGCCGCACCGTGGACCTGAATGCCTACGTCAAGGACAACCCCCTGGATTTCACCCTGCTCAAGCGCGGTACGCTGCTCGACCTGAAGCGGGGCGAGGTGCTGGAGACCCAGTGGGGCAACGTGCGTCCGAGCTGGTTCCTGCAACACGCGGCCACGGCCCTGACCGAACTCCCGCGCACGGACGTGATGATCGGTTCCGACAAGCACCGCTTCCCGCACCTGGAGAATCTGCGGGCCATCTGGTCCACCACGGGCCGCGAACTCCAGGCCTGGATCGTCAGCCAGCAGACCTCGGACTGCGAGAACGAGAACCTGTCCACCGTGGCCGAAAAGCTCGGCGGCTATCGCGCCGCCCGGTTCTGGCTTCTTTCCGTTGCCAGCCGCAAGCCTCTGTGCGCATCGGCCGAGAGTCTGTCCATGTGGGCGCGCAACTGGCGTAAGGTCCAGGAATGCGCCGTGGTTCTGACCCTGGCGCTCGACGCGCGCGGCGATACCATCCCCACCGATGTGGAACAGGCGGTCTTCGACCTCAAGGCAGGCTTCAAGTCCGCCATGGACGACGCCCTCAAGCTCCACCAGCTCTGGCCCGCGCTCTTCAGGTTCATCAAACAGGTCAACGGCTGGGCTGCGGACAACGCCCTCTCCGGCGCATCCGCCAAGGCCTGTCTCGACCAGCTTCTGTCCATAGACACCATCCTCGGCATCCTCGACCCGGCCCAGATGCCGGTCCCGCTTTCCGACCTCCCGGACGAGGTCCAGGGCATGGTCGCCGACCGCCAAAAGGCCCGCGAGGTGAAGGACTTCGCCCAATCGGACGCGTTGCGGGACAGGATTGCCGCCGCAGGGTTTAGGGTGGAGGATACTGCCGGGGTGCCAAGGGTGTTCAGGGTGTAGTTTTTATTTGAGATGAAGTAATGAAGAAGGCCGTCCGTGAGGGCGGCCTTTGTTCTTTTTTTGTCTTTAGTCAAGGGAACGGCGAGGATGTATAAACATAACTCTAGTCAGCAGTAAGGTTAATGATAAATTTAATTGTATAACCACTATCCGAATAGAACCTTTCAAAATTAATAGTGATTTTGTAAAAATCGATTGTTTCGTTGTCATTGAGATGTGAGGAAATGGCTTCCTCTATTTTATTGCTTAAATGGGAGTGGGTTGCTATTTGGAGTAAGGCATTGCATAAGTTCATGAAAATCAGATCGCTGTCTTTGCTATTGTCACCATCTTGGACATTTAATATAAGTTTCAGTTGAGTTGCAGCTATCTTGTTGCCATCAATATAATAACCAACGCGATCTGGAAGGATTTCGTTATTGACATCAACTAAATCTGATGTAGCGCCCCATTCATCTTCATAATAATTTGTGTAATCATTCATGTGAAATTTAAATTCATTGAGGAATTGACGGGCAACTGAGTGGTTCCATCCATCTTTTTTGGGGATTACAGCAGGGTTTTGTTCGATATATTGGATTTCATTTATGGTTTCTATTGAGCTGTCTAAGGCTTCTTTCGTTTCTGGTTTTTTTGTCCCAATTAGCCATTGCCATCGATTCAATAGATTTGTGTTGAACTTGAAGGCAATAATCGCTTTGCGTTTGGCATATTTTTGTAGCTCAGTGTCTTTGATTATAAATGATATAAGTATGAACACCCGTTCATAGCTACTATAAACGTAGAGGGTGTATAAGTACGGGATGAAAAGCACTGTAAGTATTGGTGGAAGAGAAAATTGTTGTAAGTTTTTTGGCGTAGTGAAGCCCGAGATGTCTATTGTTATATTGTATAGTGCATAAAGAATGATTCCTGTTCCAAGGGAAAATATAATAAAGCTAAGAATTTTGTAAACTTGCTGAAATTCTTTTTTGTTTTCTGCATATGCAACTATAAATCCTATGACAATTGATATGGTGATAATGATCATCTCTGTAACAATGCCGAAAGTGTATGATGAAGATATAAATTCGATAATCAGCAATCCAGAGATGTGAGTTTTTAAATAACTATTTAGCCAAGTATGTTGCGTTTTAGATTTTATTGTCGAATGTAAACATGTGAAAGCCAAAATTGCCCATATGACGGTCTCTTTGAGCAATGAAATATTCCAAAATTTTAATTTATATAGAAATAAAATTACTATGGTTATATATAGTATCAAAGTCATCCACAGCTTAACGAGTCTTGGGTTAAATGCTGCTTTGATAACATTGAAGAAAGATTTTCGTGTTTCATTCTGATAGAAAGCGTAGGCAAGAAAGACAGTTATCCATATAATGATAGCTAGATCTCTAGTTGTAAATTCTCCGATAGGTGTTGCCCAAGCATTCATGGTGATCGTCTATACTAAAAATATGGTATTGCCAAACGTCGAGTGTAATATGTTCCATTCCGTTCTACTGGCTTAGAAGCCGACGCATTGGGGCGATGGTTCTAGCTAATCACGAAACCGCTTCTGCGACTTGATCAGGGAGCAGTTTGATTCGATTGCATTCTTGCCAAGTGAGCGGGGTCGCTTTTTCCGTGAATTTATTCCTATCGCGCATGGCAGGCGCGGCTTTGCCGCGAGAGCCAGTGAGGGGGCTTTGCCCCCTCGGCTTCCATGCCCTCCCGGCGGGGTTCTTTTTTGCTTGCCCAAAAAAGAACCAAAAAAGGGCCTTGCCCTAGCTTGGCCGCCCGGTGATCGGCGGCGAGAAGCTGATCCGCTCGGGGCGGTTCCAAGCCATCAAAAGCGACAGCGCTTCCTCTCCCGGAGAGTATCCATTGAAGCGATACACCTGTCCTCCTGACAGGAGCCGCCGCCCTTTCGCGGTCAGCTTCTAGGCCTTTCCGATCAAGGGCTGGTGCGTACGCCTGCCGGGAGGTCTGGGCGTGGGCGGTAGGGGGTGCTGTCGTAGGGCTGCCGCTTATACCCCTCGGACGCTGCCGGCGATCTGTAGTGCGTAGATCTCGGGTGTCT